>NZ_JANVFC010000002.1:119649-391131 GCF_025195005.1 Vibrio sp. NC2 | reverse complement strand
ACTTTAGCGTGCGCGAATCTTCTTTATGACCATGAAAATGAAGGGTTATATTTAGAATCTAAGGTTGGGGTTAAATCTGATGAGCTTATTGCTTGGTCTCCGATGACTAAAGCGTTTGTCGGTAAAGAAATCTCACTCACAGGTGCATGTGCTGCAACCATGGAAATGAGCGACAACACGGCCGCTAATATAGTGTTAGCTGGTATTGATGGGCCTAACGGGTTAACAGAGTTTTTGCGTTCAATCGGAGACCGCGAAACGCGTCTTGACCATATCGAACCCGATTTGAATCATGCTCGTCCGGGCGATGAGCGTGACACCACGACACCAAACACTATGGTAAAAACGTTAAACGAATTGGTGTATGGCAACGTGCTATCAGAAGAATCTAAAGCTCAGCTAAAGACTTGGATGATGGATAATAAAGTCTCCGATGGGATGATCCGTTCGATTCTGCCGGATGGTTGGAATATTGCCGATAGGTCTGGAGCGGGCGCTTATGGCTCACGTGCTATCACGGCTATCGTGTGGAGTGAAACTCGCGCTCCGTTAATCATCAGTATCTCTCTTACAGAAACCGAGTTAACCATTCAAGAGCGTGACACTGTGATAAATGAAATTGGTCAACTCATCTTTGATGCGTATCGCGTACAGTAGTTAATACCACGTTCAATAGTTAATACCACGTTCAATAGTTAATACCCACTTCACTATACTTCGCGCTAGTCACTGGTCCAGCTTCGGTGCTAGCGTGTTTTATTCTTTAGACTGAACCGAGCAATTTGTAAATAAACCGTCAGAGATGGAGTGCTGATGGTTTTATTAGTTATTACATGATGTTAGATTTGAACCTATACTTGATTTAACGGCATGCATTCAAAGCCGATTAATCAACTTGAATATCGAATTCATAACATTTGAAGGGAGAGTCAAATGGGAACAGTTTTTCGACGCAAAGCCTCGCAGCGCACTCAGTTTTTCAGGTCTAATTTAAAGTCCTGTGCAGTCATGTTGCCGCTTATTGTTTTACACCCCTCCGTTACTTACGCTTCTGATACCCAATCAACTCCTGCTGTCACCGTTATTGAAACCACACAATTGGTTGGTTTTGGTGAAGCAAAATATCCAGCCGATTTTACTCACTTTGATTACGTTAATCCTGATGCGCCAAAGCAGGGCAAAGTGACCTATGGCAGCATAGGTACCTACGATAGCTTTAATCGATTCGGTTCCCGCGGCGTTGCTGCAAGTTATACCGGAGAGATTTACGATACCTTGATGTTTTCTCCGAGCGACGAGATTGATGCGTACTATCCATTGATTGCTTCAAAGGTTCGCTACGCCAGTGATTTCACTTGGATGGAAATCGACATCAACCCAAATGCTAAATTCCAAGATGGCGAGCCTATCACCGCGCATGATGTTGCCTTCACTTTTGACAAGTTTTCAAAAGAAGGTGTGCCTCAGTATCGCGTGTATTACAAAGAGATTAAGTCAGTAAAAGCGGTCTCTGATTTGGTTGTTCGTATTGAAATGAACAGTCCAAACCGCGAAAAACTGTTTAGCTTTGCGCAAAGCACTCGTGTATTGCCGGAACATTTCTGGAAAGACAGAAAACTGTCTGAGCCTCTAAGCGAGCCACCAGTCGGTAGTGGTCCCTATAAGATCATTAGCTATAAATCTGGGCAAAGTGTGACCTACGGCCTAGATGAAAACTACTGGGCAGCAGACCTACCAGTCAACGTTGGCCGTAATAACTTCAAGCAAGTGCAATACGATTACTATCGCGATGACACTGTAATGCTCGAAGCCTTCAAAGCAGGGGAGTTCGATCTTCGAACCGAGAACTCGGCTAAGTTCTGGGCCAACTCTTACACGGGCGCAAACTTCGATAAAGGCTACATCATTAAAGAAGAGATCAACCATGAGAAGCCTGAAACGACTCAAGGTTTTGTCTTCAATATTCAATCTCCAGTGTTCTCTGATCCTAAAGTTCGTGAAGCGTTAACGTACGCGATGGACTTTGAATGGATGAACAAGAACATGTTTTATGGTCAGTACAAACGGACTCGTAGTTACTTCCAAAACACTGACTATGAAGCGAAAGGCTTACCAAGCGAAGCTGAAGTTGAGTTGTTGTCTCAATACAAAGACCAAATTCCACCGAGAGTGTTTACTGAAGAATTCCAGCCATCAGTCACCGATGGCAGTGGCCGTATTCGTAGCCAAATGCGCACAGCTTTCAAATTGCTGAAAGAAGCGGGTTGGGTGCTGAAAGACAAGGTGATGACCAACGAAAAGACCGGTAAGCCGATGTCATTTGAGTTGTTGATTTACAGCCCAACCACGGAACGAATCGCAACGCCGGTTCAAAAGAATCTCAAGCGCATGGGTATCGAGATGAAGATCCGTACCATCGATACCACCCAGTACATCAAGCGTCTTCGTGATCGTGACTTCGACATGGTTTCGTCGTCATTTTCCGCAAACCCTTATCCTAGCCCGAACTTAATGATCGTTTGGAACTCTAACTACATTGATTCTACTTACAATACTGCAGGTGTGATGGATCCAGTGGTTGACGCATTAACAGAAGAAATTGCGCGTAACCAACAGCATCCTGAAAAGCTGCTTACGCTAGGTCGTTCACTTGACCGTGTATTGCAGTGGAATTTCTACAACATCCCTCAATGGCACGTCGGCGAATATCGCGTAGCAATGTGGGATAAGTTTGAGCGTCCAGATGTATTGCCTAAATACGATTTAGGTATCGATACATGGTGGATTTCAGAAGAGAAGGCGGCTTTGCTTCCTGAAAAACGTCGCTAGGAGTTAGCTTGCATGGCCGCGTATATATTTCGACGTTTATTGTTGGTGATCCCCACGCTGTGGGCGATCATCACCATCAACTTTTTCATCATCCAGATTGCCCCTGGAGGTCCGGTAGAACAAGCCGTTGCTCAATTAGAAGGGCATAACTCTGGCATCATGGAGCGCTTTTCTGGTGGTGGACAAGAAGTTGATTTAAGCGAAAGTGACCAAGCGTCTGCCAGTGGCTATAAAGGCTCTCGCGGGCTTGATCCTGAAGTGGTTGAAGAGATCAAAAAACAGTTTGGTTTTGATAAGCCGATTCATGTTCGCTACTTCGACATGTTGAAAAATTACGCGACCTTTAACTTCGGTGAAAGCCTGTTTAAAGGCGGCAACGTTATTGATTTGATCATCGAGCGACTGCCTGTCTCCATTTCCTTAGGGCTCTGGAGTACGTTAATTATCTATGTGATTTCGATACCCTTGGGCATTATGAAGGCGATACATCACGGATCTCGGTTTGATATTTGGTCGAGTGCGGTGGTGATTGTCGGTTATGCCGTTCCGGGCTTCTTGTTTGCGATTATCCTGATTATTTTGTTCGCGAGTGGTAACTACTTCAGTTGGTTCCCATTGCGTGGGCTCGTGTCGAGTAACTTCGACCAACTCAACTGGTATCAGCAAATTGGCGACTATTTCTGGCACTTAGCTTTGCCTATTTTTGCTATGGTCATCGGTGGCTTTGCCACGCTCAGCATGCTGACCAAAAACTCCTTCCTAGATGAAATCAACAAGCAATATGTGGTGACGGCGCGAGCGAAAGGCTTGGACGAGAGCAGTATTCTCTACAAGCACGTTTTTCGTAATGCCATGTTGATTATTATTGCGGGTTTCCCAAGCGCGTTTATTAGTATTTTCTTCACGGGATCTATGTTGATCGAAGTGATGTTTTCACTCGAAGGCATCGGTCTGCTTGGCTTTGAGTCGACCATTCAGCGAGATTACCCCGTGGTGTTCAGCTCTCTCTATATCATGACCTTGCTCGGCTTGGTGCTGAGTATTATCTCCGACCTGACGTATACCTGGGTTGATCCTCGAATTGATTTTGAAGCGCGTTAATGGCGAATGAATAAAAAGGTATTGATAATAAATGTTTAACAACCCTTTAGCTGAAGCTCGTTGGTTACGTTTTAAAGCAAACAAGCGTGGTTTTATCTCCCTTTGGATATTTACCATTTTGTTTGGATTGAGCCTGTTCGCTGAGATCATCGCTAACGATAAGCCACTCTTGGTTTCTTATGATAATCAGTGGTTTGTACCTGTTATCAATGAGTACGCCGAGACCGAATTTGGTGGTGAGTTTGAAACCGAAGCCGACTACAAAGATCCTTATGTTATCGAACTCATTGAAGACAGCGGATACATTGTGTGGCCAATCATTCCGTTTAGCTACGATACGATAAACTTCGATATTTCGGGCGCGGTGCCATCGGAGCCAGATTCAGTGAACTGGCTTGGAACCGATGATAAAGGGCGCGATGTGCTAGCTCGCATCATTTATGGGTTCCGTATTTCCGTTCTATTTGGTTTTATTCTGACGATTGTATCGAGCGTGGTCGGCGTCGTAGTCGGCGCGACACAAGGTTACTACGGTGGCTGGGTCGACTTGTTTGGGCAGCGCTTCATTGAAGTTTGGTCGGGCATGCCGACTCTATTCTTGCTGATTATCCTTTCCAGTTTTATCGAACCTAACTTCTGGTGGTTACTAGGAATTATGGTGTTGTTCAGTTGGATGAGTTTGGTTGGGATTGTTCGAGCTGAATTCTTACGCTGTCGAAACTTTGATTATGTAAGAGCCGCGCAAGCCATGGGTGTCGATGATAAACGTATTATGCTTCGTCACATGTTACCCAATGCGATGGTGGCTTCATTAACCATGATGCCGTTTATTTTGTCTGGCTCGGTCACTACGTTAACCTCATTAGATTTCCTTGGTTTTGGTTTGCCTGCGGGTTCACCTTCATTGGGCGAGCTATTAGCGCAAGGTAAAGCTAACTTACAAGCGCCTTGGCTTGGCATTTCTGCTTTCGTCGTGCTTTCACTGATGCTGACGTTACTTGTCTTCGTTGGTGAAGCGGTGCGTGATGCTTTCGACCCACATCAACAGAAGTAAGGATAGGTTATGACTTCAAATACAGTTCCTACTTCCAATAACGTTTCTACTGCAAGATCAGCAACAGGTAGTTCCGACACGTCTCCAGTTCTAACCATAGATAAATTGTCTGTCGGGTTTGGGCGTAAAGATTCGATAGAACAAGTGACTCATGATGTCTCTTTAGAAATATACAAAGGTGAGACATTAGCGCTGGTGGGCGAGAGTGGTTCAGGCAAATCGGTTACGGCTAATTCAATACTGAAACTGCTGCCTAAAGGCTCGTCACACTACTTGAATGGTAAGATCAATTTCTCTGGTACCGACATTCTGAGTTGTTCTGAAAGGCAATTGCGAGGGATTCGTGGTGGTCGTATCGGCATGATCTTCCAAGAGCCTATGGTTTCGCTTAATCCACTTCATCGAGTCGGTAAGCAGCTGGTTGAAACTCTCTCTATTCACCGAGGAATGCGAACCAATAAAGCGCAAGCCTTGGCGATAGAGTGGCTTTCAAAGGTGGGTATTCGCTACCCAGAGCAGAAGATATCAGCGTACCCGCACGAGCTATCAGGTGGAGAGCGTCAGCGTGTGATGATTGCGATGGCACTGATCAACGAACCAGAACTGCTTATTGCTGATGAGCCTACTACGGCTTTGGATGTATCAGTACAAGCGCAGATTCTCGACCTGTTAAAAGATCTGCAACAAGAGCTGGGTATGGCGATGCTCTTTATCACACATGATTTGAGTATCGTTCGTAAAATTGCCGACAGAGTGGCGGTAATGAAAGATGGTCGCTTGGTTGAAAGCAATGACTGCCAAACACTCTTTAATGCACCAGCTCACCCTTATACGCAAAAGCTTATCAACTCTGACCCGAAAGGTTTGCCCGTTCCAGTTTCTCCGGAAAGTGAACCTCTGCTCGATGTTAATCAACTTCGTGTTTGGTTCCCGATTACGGGCGGTTTATTCAAGCGAACCATTTCTCATGTTAAAGCTGTGACAGACATGGAGTTCACTTTGAAGAAAGGGCACTCAATCGGTTTAGTTGGCGAAAGTGGCTCTGGTAAATCGACGACCGGTATGGCGATACTCAAATTGGTGCAAAGTGAAGGTTCAATTACTTACGCAGATGAACAAATTCAAGGCTTAAACCGCCAACAGATGCTACCGTTTCGAAGCCGTATGCAAGTTGTATTTCAAGACCCATTTTCTGCGTTGAATCCAAGAATGTCGGTAGCTCAAGTGATTGGTGAAGGTTTGTTAGTGCATCAGAAATTGGATGAGAATGAACTCGACCAACGCATCTGTGACGTAATGAAAGAGGTCGACTTAGACCCAGAAACTCGTCACCGTTACCCAAATGAATTTTCTGGCGGACAAAGGCAGCGTATTGCGATTGCTCGTGCTTTGATTTTAAAGCCAGAGTTTATCTTGCTAGACGAACCAACATCGTCACTCGACAGAACCGTTCAAGCGCAAGTCCTAGACTTACTTAAGTCACTTCAAGAAAAGTATGGCCTGACCTATTTGTTTATCAGTCATGATCTGAATGTCGTGAAATCCTTGTGTCATTACACCATCGTCATGAAAGCTGGCGAGGTAATAGAGAAGGGCGATACTGAGACTTTGTTTGGTAATCCGCAGCATGACTACACCAAGCAGCTGGTGAGCCTTTCCAATGTTGGTGGTGTGTAGCTAAGTACATTACTCATAGATTAGCTCCTCTCTCATTAGACCAATAAATCGCTTCTGTTTCACAGTGGCGATTTTTTGCATTTGATTTCGATTTGTCACCATATCAATGCAGCTTACAAACATGTTTGAATTGTCTAAGCGGTTCACTTTCTAAGTTACAAACAAATATTAACGATACCTTCTAATTCCAAATTATTATTGATATCTAATTTAAGGTTATGATTTTAAAGGGTAAAGTTTTTAAATTGAACTGGTTAAAATTAAATGGAATTGTAAGCTAATGTAGGTAAATGTAACCATTTGACTACTTTATTTTATTGATTAAATTGATGAAATATTGCTTTAAATGGAATTTGGCTAGTTAGAATGATTGCATATTTACTGAAACGTTTTGCTTTAGTTGTACCTACGTTTCTTGGTATTACTATTTTGATATTCGCGATTACGCGATTTGTCCCTGGGGGCCCTGTTGAGAGGATGCTTGCAAATATGCAGCCTCAAGGGGACGGTGGTGGCGCGTCTAGTCTCGTTGGCCAAAACTCAGCTCTGTCTGAAGATCAGCTTGCTGATCTAAATAAATTTTATGGATTAGATAAACCGGTAACGGAAGCGTATCTCGAATGGTTAGTTCGACTTGTTCATTTTGATCTAGGCGAGTCGACACGCTACTACGAACCTGTCAGTGACATGATTTTTGAGCGCCTGCCAGTCTCTGTTATGTATGGTGGTGTTACCTTTTTCATTAGTTATTTTATCTCGATTCCTCTTGGTTATTTTAAGGCGATGAAGCACGGCAGCGTTTTTGATTCTGTTTCATCAATCATGATTTTTGTCGGCTATGCCTTACCGGGATATGTAGTCGGCGTGCTTCTTATTACGTTTTTCAGTTATCACCTAGAGTGGTTCCCAATGGGGGGCTTTGTTGATGATGACTTCGACGACTTCAATACTTTCTCAGAGCAAATTACTGATATTTTGTGGCATGCGGTCTTACCTTTGCTTTGTTACTTGATAGGTGACTTTGCGACGTTAACCATGACCATGAAGAATAATTTGATGGAAAACTTATCGTCAGATTACATTCGCACCGCTATCGCTAAAGGTTTGCCTTTCAGAGAGGCGATTCGTAAACACGCACTACGCAATAGTTTAATTCCAATCGCTAGCCACTTTGGCAACTCTCTTCTTTTCTTCATGACGGGCTCTTTCTTAATTGAGGTCATTTTCGATATTAATGGCATAGGCCTGCTTGGTTATGAATCAATTGTAGAAAGAGACTACCCAGTGGTTATGGGTATTGTTGCAATCAACGCCTGCATATTGCTACTTGGCAATATCTTGTCTGATGTCTGCGTTGCATTGGTCGATCCTAGAGTGAAGTTTGGAGCTTGATGATGATTAAATTAAATCCGCTGACGCTAAAGCAGATCAAGCGATTCAAACAAATAAAGCGTGGATACTGGTCGCTGATAATTCTATCTGTAATGTTGTTACTGTCTCTTTTTGCTGAAGCGTTGATCAACAGTAAGGCTTTGGTGGTGCGTTATCAGGGGGAATATTACTTTCCCATTGTATCTGATGTTTACTCAGGTAAGACATTTGGTTTGGAGTCTTCGGGAGAGGCAAACTATCGACTGCTTCAATTAGCGCTTAAAGATAAAAACAATGGCGACTTTGCGATTCTACCTTTAGTGCCTTGGAATCCTTATGAACAAGACTTCTCCGGCGAATATCCACCACATGCTCCAAGTGCATACTCAAAACACTATTTGGGAACAGATGTAATCGGCCGGGACATTTTAGCCAGACTGGTTTACGGATTCAGAACTGCAATGGGATTTGCTCTGATAACAATGATCATTGCATACAGCATTGGTGTAACAGTGGGCTGTGCAATGGGTTTCTTTGGTGGCAAGTTTGATCTGATTGTTCAAAGAATCATTGAGACTTGGTCTATGGTTCCGTTCCTTTACGTGATCATGATTTTGGTTTCGATAGCGCAACCAACGTTTATGCTTTTCGTATTGATTAATGTGACTTTTGGGTGGATGGGTATTACTTGGTATATGCGGACGATGACCTACAGAGAATCGGCCCGAGAGTATGTCTTAGCAGCAAAGGCTTTAGGAGCATCAACAGCAAGGATCATCTTTCACCATATTTTACCCAACACAATGGTAATGATCGTTACTTTGGCACCTTTCACTATTGCTGCAAACATTACAGCTCTTACCGCATTGGATTATTTAGGTTTAGGTCTTATTCCACCTACTCCTAGCTGGGGGGAGCTTCTTCAGCAAGGTAAGTCAAACTTAGATTCCCCATGGATTGTTGGTTCTGTTGTGACCGCAATAGTCGGTGTGTTGGTTATGGTTACATTCATTGGTGAAGCGATAAGAACAGCCTTTGATCCAAAAAAATACACAGTTTATAGATAAGCACTAGGAAGTGATGATGTACAGATATGGACTATTCGCTTTGTTGTTGAGTTTTCTAGCTCAAGCACAGCAAACACCAGACAATTTGGAATGGCATAGTAACTGGGTTGATCCAGTATTTGCGTCTGACGAAGCTAAGCGCGGAGGCACACTACGCAGTTATATGCCTAGCTTTCCACAAACACTGCGTTCAGTTGGACCAGACGCGAATTCTGGCATTCGTTTCTATTTAATGGATGGCACACCTAAACTGTCGCAACGACATCCAAATACAGACCGCTGGATCCCTCAACTGGCGAATGAATGGGCATTTGGGGATGATCACAAGACAGTTTATTTCAAACTGAATCCTGATGCGAAATGGTCTGACGGAGAGAGCGTAACGGCTGACGACTATCTATTTATGCTGACGTATTACCGTTCGAAAGACATTATTGATCCTTGGTATAACGACTTTTTCCGCAACAGCATCAAGGCCGTTGAAAAATTCGATGACCATACGATCAGTATTACGATGGCCGAGCCTAAAAGTAACGATGAACTTATGGCTCTTATCAATATGCCGAGTCACGGAGTGCAGCCTCGTCCCAAGCATCATTTTGTTGATATTAACGATGGGAATAAGGATGGCATGGATGATAATTTTGTTCGTAAATATAACTTCAAGTCAGAGCCTACAACGTCGCCTTATTACATATCGAAAGTAAATAAAGGCCGCAGCATTACGTTTTCACATGTTGGTGATAACTGGTGGGGTTACGGCAATAAATACTATAAAAACCGATTTAACGTGGAAAAACTTCGCATTAAGGTAATTCGTGATAGTGATATTGCACGTAAGCACTTTGAAAAGGGAAAGTTAGACACGTTTGCGATGGTACAGCCTCAACTGTGGCATGAGAAAACCAGCTCAGAACCTTTTAGCCATGGTTTTATCCAAAAATTCTGGGGCTTCAATCAAAGGCCACAAGGCGCTGGCGGTTTATGGATAAATACATCCATGCCACTGCTGAACAACATTAATGTTCGAAAAGGCATTACTTACGCTACTGACTTTGATGGCATGATCAAAAACGTGTTGCGAGGCGATTACTCCAGAAAACCTCATGCTATGGGATTTGGACACGGTAAATACGATTTAGAGGGTGTAGAGGCCCCACCGTTTAGACCTGAACTTGCGATTGGTTATTTCGAATCTGCAGGTTTCGATAGTATCGGTTCTGATGGTATTCGTATGAACGCCAGTGGGGTTCGTTTGAGTTTCAAAATTACATATGGCTACAACATTTGGACACCAAGAGTTGCCTATCTAAAAGAGCAAGCGAAGTTAGCTGGTCTAGAGCTCAACTTAAACCTTGTTGATGGTTCTGCTGCATTCAAATTTATTCTCGAGAAAAAACACCAGCTTGCTTTTCTTAATATGGGCGGAGGGGAGATACCAGCTTACAAAGAGTACTTTCACTCGACAAATGCCAACCGTCCTCAAACTAATAATCATACAAATTTCAGTTCACCGGAGCTAGATCAGAAAATTGAGGCGTTTATTTCTGAGTTTGATATGGAAAGGAAACAGCAGCTATCTCAGAACATCCAAAGAAAAATAAAAGATGCGTATGTCATTGTGCCTGGCTATATGGTGCCTTATACACGAGATGCCTACTGGCGTTGGATTAAGTTCCCAAAGAACCCAATGACGAAGAAGACTGGCGCCATGTTTAATATTTTAGATACCAGTAATTTCTGGATTGATACAGACCTAAAAGAAGAAACTGAGTTGGCTTCTAAAGAAGGTAAAGCATATCCACCCATCACCATCATTGATGACAGATATAAGCTCTAAGGATGACCGTGGAATGAACCAAAATATTGTACTAAAAGTTCGTGACTTAGAAGCAGAGTTCAGTACTGATGAAGGCATTGTCAAGATACTGAAAGGTGTGTCCTTTGACGTGAAATCAGGCCAAACACTCGGTTTGGTTGGGGAATCGGGCAGTGGGAAGAGCGTAACTTCCATGTCTATTATGGGACTACTTCCTAAGCCTTATGGAAAGGTCACGGCTGGAAAAATAATTTATCGTGATACAGACCTTACAGAGGTACCTGAACATGAGATGCATAAGATGCGTGGGAACCGTATCTCAATTATTTTCCAAGACCCTATGACAGCCTTGAACCCTGTTCAGACAATTGGCAAGCAGATTGTCGAGGTTCTGGATTTGCACCATAGCCAGATGTCTAAGTCTGAAAAGATAGAGTACGCAATTGGTTTGCTTGAGAAAGTTGAAATTCCAATGCCGAAACTACGTTTTAAAGAATACCCTCATAGCCTGTCAGGGGGGATGCGACAAAGGGTAATGATTGCGATAGCTCTTGCATGTAAGCCTGACATCTTGATATGCGATGAGCCGACGACTGCATTAGATGTAACGGTTCAAGCATCAATTTTGGAACTGATAAGAGAGCTTCAAGAAGAGACCGGGATGGCAGTGATCTTTATCACTCATGATCTAGGTGTTGTTGCGGAAATTTGCGATGAAGTCGCTGTTATGTATGACGGACGTATTGTTGAGCATGCAGAAATTTTCGAACTTTTCGATCACCCACAACATCCGTATACAAAAAGACTCTTGAGCTTAATTCCAGATCTCAATGTCGAGCCGAAACAAACCATTCAAATCAACCCAATTGATTTGAATGAATTCCCAGAATACAAGGGGAATTGATTATGTCAGAAGTCATTAGAATTGAAGGGTTGGAACAGCACTTTTTATCAGGTAAAGGTTTATTTAAGAAAGGCTACGTAATTAAAGCGGTCGATGGCGTTTCATTTTCAGTCAACCAAGGCGAGACATTGGGTCTAGTAGGAGAGTCTGGCTGTGGAAAAAGTACGCTTGGCCGAACATTACTCAAACTGTATGAGCCATCCGCTGGGAAGATCTTTTTCGAAGGCGAAGACATCACCCATTACAGTACAAAAAGAATGCGTCCACTTCGTCGAGATATGCAGATTGTATTTCAGGATCCTCTAGAATCATTGAATCAGAGGCATACAGTAGGCGGCATACTTGAAGAACCTTTTATTATTCATGGGATTGGTTCAAAGAAAGACCGAAAGCAATGGGTTTTAGAGCTACTCGATAAGATCGGATTACCTCACTCCGCCGTAACCCGTTATCCGCACGAGTTTTCTGGAGGGCAAAGGCAGCGTATAGGTATAGCAAGAGCAATAGCATTGAAGCCAAAGTTATTGATTTGCGATGAGTCAGTATCGGCATTAGATGTTTCTGTGCAAGCACAGATATTGAACTTATTACTAAAAATACAAAAAGAGATGAACCTTTCCATTATTTTTATTTCACATGATCTCTCTGTCGTTAAGCACATTTCAGATAATGTGGTCGTAATGAAAAAAGGTAAAATAATTGAGTTTGGAAGTGTGGAAGACGTTTATAAAAACCCAAAAAAAGAATATACAAAAACTCTATTGGCGTCGATTCCAATAACGCATCCATCTCAAAGGAATAAAATAAAAACAACGAGGTTAGCTAAACAGGCTTAAAACTGGAAAAAGAAAATGTAGATATAATACGGAAGTGTAATACAAGAAGGAAAATATGAATAAACTACTTATGTTGCCAGCGTTCATGCTGGTGGCGCCTTCGCTCGCCCTAGCAAATAATTTGCAAGATGAGTGGGAGTCCAAAAACAATGAAAACCCTTGGTCTGGATACATTAGCGCTGACTATTCTCGAAACGGATATGAAGACAGTGCGTCTTTAGCAAATCGTTCGGCTTCTGCAACTGGCGTTGTCCGATATTCGTTTTCAGACAAATCTCGACTCCAAGTTGTGGCGTCAGGTTACCACTTGTCCGACGGTGATGAATATGGGACTAGGGGACAGTTCTGGAATGATACGTCCATCTCATGGGGGCGCAATGGACTATTCAAACCAACTGATGGTTCATCACTGAGTGGTGAGGTGAGAGTAATATTGCCAACGTCTAAATGGTCAAGGAGGAACGATCTAACGTTAGGAACTAGATTGAAAGTCAGGTGGAGTGCTCCATTCGATAATTGGATTGGAGGGCTTTCATTGAGTAATACGTTATTACTTAGAAAAAACTTTCACGAATATAAAACAGCCGGTGGTAATCAGCTTATTGAATACCAATTGAGTAGCCAATTTTCTCTTGATTATGTTTTTGCAGAAGACTTCTATTTTAACATTTTCGTAATGCCTAGACAGTCATGGGATTATAGCGGGAACACGTTTGATCCAACTCTATTACATGGGGAAGAGGTGGGCTACCAAATAACTAAGAGTATTTCTATTTCTGCTGGATTGACTAATGGCATTAGTTATTACAATCCAGAAAGAGGTTCAAACCCTCTTAATGATTTAGTCGATTTAAAGAAAACAACTTATTACGCAGTGATTAACTATCAATTCTAATATTGCTCCGTTCGCATGAAATTAGATAGTTAGAAATAAAAATGTAATATAATTATAAATATAGGTAAATTATGTTTAAACACGCAATTATCGCAGCAAGTATTGCCGCAATCCTCAGCGGGTGTGGGGCCGAAGATCGTGCCTATGACACCTATGAAAAACCAACCGAAGAGATTTCTGTTCAATCTTTAGATACGGAATCACTTTGGATGTACATGCCGTCGACTGGTGAAGCTCCTCGCTATGCTATGACTCAGCGTGGCTTTTTCCAAGGCGATCCAAAGCTAGTTAAAGTGCGCTTTGACAAAACTAACGGTATTTATGTTGAAGAAGTTGATCGCGATAAGGTCAATGCGACAGATGAAAGTCGTTGGGATGCGGAAATCAACCGTGCTCCTGTACTTAAGATTCCTGGAGAGTTCCGCCAGTATCGTTGTGCTGAAAATAGCTACGGTGAGTGTACAAACAAAGAAGAAATTAACGCCGATGAAGATGTGCCATGGAGTCAGGCGACGCACTTTGTACCTAAGTATGAAGAGATTCAATCGCTATCTCAAGACACAATTAGAGCTTGGTATACCTCCAGTAACGTAACGGAGTCTGCAGAACCTCGTTTGATTTCATACGAATACGATCCTGAGGGTGGGGTAATTAACGTTGAAGTAGAACGAACCTTTACTGCAGAAGCGGAAGATCAATACCAGTTTGGTGGTGAACTTAACGACTTATCATTCAAAACACGTTTTTTCTATTCTCTTGTTAAGCTCGATAAGTTAGCAAGTGAAAATTACGAACCTATCTATTATCAAGGCCAAGACAGCGCATACTTTGGGTTCTTCAACGATAGCAAAGAAGTAAAAACTCACACCGGTGAGAGTAACGTACAGGGTTCTCGTTTTTCTTATATTAACCGATTCAATCCGGATCTAGAGTCGATCGATTACTACTTAAGCGACAGTTACTTCGATGATGGCAATGAAGCGTACCTGCAGCTTACGCTTGATACTATGAAAGAGGTAAATCAATCATTAGAAGGCACGGGTGTTCCTCGCATTAACATTGTTAATAGTGATAAGAAAGCGGGTGTGCAAACTGGTGACTTACGTTATAACGTGTTCAACTTGATCGCGGATCCGGTAGACAACGGACTTCTTGGTTATGGCCCATCGGCCACTAACCCATTAACGGGCGAAATTATTCATGCGCATGTTAACCAATACCTAGGTGTCATTCGCTCGGCAAGTCGTCGTACATGGGATGACCTTGCGAAACGCTACAACCGCCAAGAAATTGCAAAAGTACAACCTGCGGTTGTGGTGGAAAAAAGCAATGCTTCGAAATCAAGCGCTGAGCCAACCGAAATTGATTTGTTCAATAAAATGCTCGAGGAAGATCGAGGACCATCGGTCAATGTTCCAGCGTTGAGTGAACGTGAAATTAATTTGGTGGCCAAAGATAATTTAGTCGATTCACTTCCTGAAGCTGATTTGTATTTCAAATACGATACCAGCAACCAAGATCTCGCTCTACAGTCATTCTATAAACGCCAAGATATGTTGAAACGGTTCTCTGAGCAGAATGTATATAGCGTTGATGCGATGTGGTTAAGTACCCAATCAAAGGGCTTAGTGAAGGGCTTAGATTATGCCCAAGGTGGCTATTTCGCCGACGCTGATCAAAGCAAAATGAAAACGTGGGAAGAGCTGACGATTGATCAGCAGAAGTTAGCAAGCCAAGCGATTTCGAAACACATGTTCAAATCAACATTGATTCATGAACTTGGGCATAACCTTGGTTTACGTCATAACTTTATGGGTTCCACAGATGAAAGCCATTTCTATACAGAGGCTGAGCTTGCACAAAGCAAAATTGGGCACCTTGATAAGCCAGCGGCCTACAGTTCGATCATGGATTACGGTGCATCAATATTTGATGAACTGCTGACGTTCGGTAAGTACGACAAGGCCGCTTTACGTTTTGCTTATGCTCGTCAGGTTGAAACAAATGAGCTCATCGTTAACACAAATAGCGAAGGTGCTGATGTCGCTGTAGTGGATGCCACTGGAGCTCAAAAGCGTAAAGTCTATTCTTTGGCTGAGTATGACCGTCAGTTATCTAATGACTATAAGGTTTATCCAACGGGTGTTATTGCACACTTGAGAGCTAACGCTGGTCAAAATGGTATTCCAGATTCGTTAGTGAGCTATCGCTATTGTACAGATGAACACACGACCACTAACTTGTTATGTGATCGTTTTGATGAAGGTACAAGCCTTCAAGAAGCTACTGAGTTTAGAATTCAGCGATACAAAGATAGCTATGACACGGTTAACCAAAGAAATGGACGTGAGAGATTTGAACAGTACCATCAATATAATTACTTCTTATATCGAATGGGAGAGTTCCAACAAATTCGAGATATCGTTGAAAATGTTGGTGAAATCGACTTCATGTTTGCTCGTTACTTAGGCGCAAATACAACGAATAACAAAGGGCAAGTTTTCGAAGAAATAGCGGGAAACAACTGCGTGGATTTTCGAGGTAATGCTATTCCATTAGATAATTTGTCTGCAGGTGTTCGTCCAATTTGTGATACCTACAATGCAGCTAATTTAGCGGCAGATTTCTTCTTAGAAGTGCTAACAGCACCAGATAAGGTATGTGAACTTGAAGAATTGAGTGGTGTGGATGGAGTCCCTAACCGCTACCGTTTCGCCAAGTTATCTGATCTTTGGTTAACATACCAAGGCGGCATGTCGCAAAATCGTGATGTTCCAACCAGTTGCTTTGATGAGGAATTAGTTCAGATGTTAGCAAGCCAAGCTAACGAGATCGTAATTCGTTCTGAAACTCGAGATGGAAGAGTATGGGCTAGCTTAAAAGCGAATAACCCTTACCAAACATCGTCTTCTTCTGTTGATTTGTTAGGCGTATGGCCAGACAAACTACTAGCAGCGCAGATGTTAGTTAAACGTGATACACCTTTCAAATCAACAGAGAATTCGAGCTTAGCGTTGGTTGATATGTCAGACAAAATTTCACATTTGTATACGTATCTATCCGATTTAACGGGTAGAGCTGAAGCTCGCCAAGCTATTTTTGTTGATGGGAATGGAGATTACGTAGAGACAGTTCTAAAGTACAAGCAAGACATTACCGAAACAATTGAGGCGACACCTTCATACCTATGGCCAATGAAGCGCTACTTCTCAATGGGCGGTAATGAAGCATTTGTGTATTGGACTGATGGAGCTAGACAAGATACTAAGGTGCCGTATTTCGGTACGCTTCTGAAGAACTTAAACAAATACAATCGAGCAAATGAGTATGGTTTGAGTGATTCTGTCTCTGGGTTTAGCGACTCTATCCACATCAACTATGCGAATAGTAGTTATGCCGACGAAGATGGGATTAACTTTACTTGGAAAGGGACAAATTATTCGTTGAATTCACGTAATACACTTGCAAATGCTTTAGCTTCACGCGCTTTGTATAAAGAAGACCAAAAAGCACGAGTCGATAAATTGAATGGTTTGCCATATCGAGTTCGTAATGCACTTTCTGTGTTTAAGAATACTCGAGATCGTAACGAAGCACGTATTATTGCGGTCGGTGATAAGCAGGCTCTAGTCGCTCTTCGAGATACTACAGGATTCGCGCGTTGGACTATGTTTGATAACCAATTTGAAGAATATGACGAAGATGGTGAGAAATGTTTACGATTTAAAGTCGATGGAGAGTCCACTGAAGATCACATGAAACGTAAGTGTAACCCTCAGTCAAGCTTGCAAACAGTACAAAATAGTTCGATTGGTAAATTTGAAGATGAAGAGCACGACCGTATATTCGATTTGGCGCAAATCTTTGGTAACCAGATAGCGGATAACAACACCAGTTCGACGAATGCTGCTCATAAAGAAGTGTATAACTATGATCCTGAAGAGTTAAGACTTTGGAGCTCTAACGAATACACAAACTATCGTCGCGCATTTGAACAGTTCCCCATTTTCGATGACTAAACAGGCAACGCTTAGATAAACTCGTAAATCGAACCGATTACCTTATTAAGGTAATCGGTTTTTTTGAGTATAAAATTAAGAGTGTTTAATCTATTTTTAGCTGCATTACCTTTTATTTATATGTTATATAGATACTTTTGTTATTTTTATAAATAGAAGCTATGTAAAAGAATGTGCTGAATTTTTAGATAAATAAGCAGTTCGCAAGTTAGCAGAAGGCATGGTGAAAAGGATTTATGACCAACCCGAAACTCGTGATCGTAGAAGACGACCCCATCTTAAGAGAGATGTTACAGGAGTACTTTGAAAGCCAATCTTTTGAAGTCGTCACTATTTCTGATGGAGCATTAGCGTGTGAGCAAATTTTAACTATTCAGCCCGATATTGTTCTACTTGATCTCATGTTGCCAGAAGTTGATGGACTGACTATTTGCCGACAAGTGCGAAGTCAGTTTAATGGAAAAATACTGATTCTTACGGCGAGCGATGATGATTTCGATCATGTAGCCGCTTTAGAAACTGGCGCCGATGACTTTATTAGTAAACCCATTCGTCAAAGAGTGTTACTGGCGAGAGTGAGGATGCTTTTACGTCGCATCTCTGAAAGTTCTGTAAGTGCTGAAGTGAGTAAGAATGAGTTGGTTTTTGGTAAGTTAAGTTTAAATCGTGTTACCAAAGTTTGTACGCATATTGGACAAGACATATCGATAGCGGAGAGTGAATTTGAATTGCTTTGGTTATTAGCTTCTTCTCCGGAGCAAGTGCTATCACGTAATTTTCTTACTCAACAGCTGAGAGGCATCGAATACGATGGCATCGATCGTTTTATCGATAACAAAATCGTAATCTTACGTAAAAAGCTTAATGACATAACTGTCCCACCTAAAAAGATCATCACTGTAAGAGGCAAAGGCTACTTGTTCGTACCAGAACGTTGGTAACGGTAGCTGATAAATAACATGCGACGTATCTATTTTGAATATCTAGTGGGACTGACTGTCATCTTCTTAGTGAGTATATATTCCTATGCTTTTATTGTTTACAAGTTAAGCACTGACTACGAATACATATTACGAGACCATGAAGCAGAAGCTTATCAAGAATTGATTGATGTGGTTTACCGCGAAAAAGGTTTGCTTGAAACGCAGAATCTATTAAAAAGTTTTGCAAATAAGACTCGGCAAAACCTGCGAATCATCCCATTTGATAATGCTCCAGAATTAGTGAGAAAAGCGTTTCAGCAACAAGGCCGAAATGTCTACTACCATGACGAATACTTCCTTTGGTTGAGGTTGGTTGGAAGTGATGAGTTATATGAGTTATCTAAGAACAAAGATTCTTATCTGAGGAAGCAAATCAAGTTTGAAAACCGGCTTATTTGGGTTTTTGCCATAACTGGTTTTGCGTTTAGTGGCCTGTTTTTAGTTTGGAGAATAAAGCGCCGGTTAAACAACCTTGAAATGGCGACAGTGGCTTTTTCTCATGGTGAACTATTAGAGCGAGCATCTGAGAAGAACAGCATAAAATTGGGGACGTTGAACCGCAGCTTTAATGTCATGGCAGACAAGATAAGAGATTTAATCAATAGTAATAAGTCTTTGACTAACGCGGTAGCGCATGAGTTAAGAACCCCTATATTCCGGATTCAATGGCAAGCTGAGTTGTTGAGTGATTTGGCGCCAACGAAGCAGCAGTCTAAGGCTATAGCTCGTATTCTTGCGGATACCGAAGAAATGGAAGACATGGTCGATGAGTTGTTGTATTACGCCCGCTTGGAAAGGGGAGGTTTTGAGTTACTTAAGCAACCTATTGATGCTAATGAATGGTTAAATGAGCGTTTTACTATTTGGGAGAAAGAGACAACCCTCGATCTCATTAAGGTGCCATTAAAAATTCCAGCCTCTTTTTATGTCGATCTAAAATTATTCAATAGGGCGGTGGATAACATCGTAAGGAATGCGTTTAAGTTTGCTGATACTAAGATCGTTATTGAGTTATGGTATACCGACAATGAATTTGTTATTGAGGTTCATGATGACGGTAAAGGCGTTGAAGCGGAGCATTGGCCTTTTTTGTTTGATCCTTTCTACAGCGCTAATGCAGCGAGGAACAAGGGGAAAACGGGCCATGGTTTAGGGTTAGCTATTGTTAAACAGGTGTGTGACCGTCACCAAGCACATGTCACTGTTGGTGAAAGTTACTTGGATGGTGCGTGTTTTGCCTTGTCGTTTCCTCGGCTTGAGCTATAAATTCAACATGGTCATTTAGTTGTTTTAAGATTACACTGCGCCCAATATTTCAGAAGTACATATTTAGGTAGAGGTCACCATGGACCAAGAACATTACGAAGACGCTGATTACGAAGGCCAAGAGCTGGGCGAAGAAGGCGAAGAGATTGAAATTGAAGCAATTGGTATTGATGTATCGTCTCAACCAATCGAGCTCTACAAGGTGTTTAAAATCGCTAACCTAGTGAGTGGTGGCGGTGAAGCTAAGCATATCATCTCTGAAGGCTACGTAGCGGTAAATGGTGAGCTGGAAACGCGTAAGCGTCGTAAAATGTACGATGGCGACTTCTTTGAATTCAACCAAGAATACTATGTAGTGGTGTGTGATCAGCCAGTACAAGAAGAATCAGAAAAGCCGAAAAAGAAAGAAGCGCCTAAAAAAGAGAACAAGGCGAAGAAAGGTCAGTCTAAAAAGGATTCTAAGAAGAAAGAATCTAAGAAAAGCAAAGCAGAAATGCTAAGCGCAACGGCTGAACCAAAGAAAGAGAAAAAAGAGAAGAAACCGAAAAAGAAAGCGGATACGCCAAAGCCAACACGTGATGACAAAAGCGGCCGTAATTCGATTGAGTTCTTCTAAGTTATAGTTCTAAAGTACAGCTCTAAACTGCTGTTCTAAAACTATTCCTTCAAAACGCACGCAACGTTACACCTAGGTTTACGTTAAGCAAATATCAAAAGGCTCACTATTTAGTGAGCCTTTTTTGTCGGTGTAATTTAGGTTCTAGCCTAATTTTCTTTTTGATCAGCCACAAACTCTACAAACCTATCCCTGAGTGGGTTTTCACTCTCTCCATTCCAGATCAACCCGACAGGCCAAGTGCCGTATTCACCTTCTAGCGCAATGAATTCGACATCGGTGTTACTAATGAACTGCGCACTGCTAGGTACAATAGTGAAACCGATATTGGCCGAAACTAACGCCAGCAGAGTCAGAATGTCGTCGGCTTCTTGCGTCTTTGATAGGTCGATTTTGTTCGCAAGACAATATTGCTGAATCTGTCTGTCTAATCCGGGGCCGCGATGTTGGGCGAGCTTTAGATAAGGCCATTTCGACAACTCAGAGACGACGTGATCTTTGCTTGGCCCTTGCTTGAGAAGATCTTTGTGTATCGCGACCACAAGCGAATCATTGAACAGTGTTAGGCTTTCTAAATCCGATGATTCTGGTATCCGATTGAAGCTGATATCGAGATCATGGTTTGACAGTTCATCCGTCTGTTGCTTGGAAGGTGTGTCATTTAACGTGATGTGAACGTCTGGATATTGCTGTTTATAAGCCGCAATAAGCTTGGGTGCTTCATGATAAGTAGACACGCCAAAGCCAATGTTCAAATGTCCCTGAGTCCCTTTGACCACAGAGCCTGACAGCTGCTCAAACGCTTGCATTGAATGAACCAAACGTTGGGCTTCTGCCAGTAACGTTTTCCCCGCGTGCGTGAGCTCTGCGCCATTTCTGCCACGAGAAAACAAAGATGCCCCAATGTTGGATTCAAGTCGTTGAATCTTTTTAGTGAGTGCCGATTGAGTGATGTAGAGCTGCTCTGACGCTAAACGGTAATTGCCTGATTTAGCTAGCTGACAAAATGCCTTCAGTAGATCAAATTCCATTCCAAATGCTCATTGAATTGAGAATATTTTTCATTATATGGAATTGAATCGATTTTTTATACTGAGTCCAGACCAAATCAGAAAAAGCGAAGTTTGAGGACGAATCATGAAGAGAGATATTAAAGTAGCGTCGGTTCAATTTAACCACCACGCAGGTGATAAGGCGTATAACTTATCGGTTATAGAGCAATATGTTCGACACGCTGCAGAAAGTGTTGTGGAGATCATCAGCTTCCCGGAGATGTGTATCACTGGCTACTGGCATGTGTCTGCTTTGTCGCGAGATGAGATTGAAGCGCTAGCGGAACCTGTGCCGAACGGTGAATCGACTCAAAAGCTGATTGCACTGGCAACACAGTTTGGCATGAGTGTTGGGGCTGGTTTGATAGAGCAGGGCATCGATGGCGAGCTATACAACAGCTACGTTTTCGCCATGCCCAATGGTGAGCTACAAAAGCACCGAAAACTGCACACCTTTGTTAGCCCTCACATGAGCAGTGGCGATCAATATACGGTGTTCGATACGCCGCATGGCTGCAAAGTCGGTATCTTGATTTGTTGGGATAACAACTTGGTCGAAAATGTCAGGATCACTGCTTTGAAAGGCGCCGATATATTGATTGCGCCACACCAAACGGGCGGTTGTCATTCACGAAGCCCGAACGCGATGAAGCGAATTGACCCTGAGCTATGGTTTAACCGAGATGAAAACCCAGATGCGATTCGTGCTGAAATGCAGGGCAAGAATGGCCGCGAGTGGTTAATGCGTTGGTTGCCTGCAAGAGCGCACGACAATGGCATGTTTGTTGTGTTTAGTAATGGTGTCGGCGTTGATATGGATGAAGTAAGAACAGGCAATGCGATGATCCTCAGCCCTTATGGTGAAATCATTGCTGAGACCGATAGTGTTGATAACGATATGGTGATGGCAGAGTTAAAAGCAGAAGAGTTAGATATGTGTACTGGTAGACGCTGGATTCGTGGCCGTAAGCCAGAGTTATATCATTCACTCACACAACCTCTTGGTCATGAACTAGATCCGCACCAAGCGCGTTTTGCTGGGAAATAATGGTGTAAGCGTTGGTGAAAAAGGATGTATTAGGGACGGTTGAAAGGGAGGGGAAGTTGGAGGTGGGAGAAGGGTTCCTGATGTAGTCTACCCACTTAAACTGTTTTTTAAGTGGGTAGACTATTTGCACATCAAGCACTATGCATCAAACGTCTAAGTTCTATTCTCAGTGGCGAGTGCGAGAAGACGTCAGTTCTGATGCACGAAGTTGAGCAACGGCTTTTGCGAGTTCAAGCTGAGCTTGTGCAAAGTTAATGTCTACATTGCCCTTGTTTATATTCTCAAGAGCCGCATATTTCGCTTCTTCTGCGCGAGCGCGGTCAATATCTTGGCCGTGCAAGGCAGTATCGGCTAACACCGTTACTACATCCGGTTGAACTTCCAACATTCCGCCAGAGACATAAAGTACTTGCCCCTCTGATTTAGGGTCTGTGACAAACACGGTTACGCCCGGCTTGATCTTACTGAGAAGCGGGGAGTGACCGGGGCGGATCCCCAACTCACCATCAGCGCCAGAAACAGCTAGGGCATACGCTGGACCTGAAAACAGCGTACCTTCCGCACTTACAATATTAAGTTGAAATGTATTATCTGTAATTCCGATAGCCATAGTGCACCTGCCTCTTAGAGTGATTTTGCTTTGTTAAGCACTTCGTCGATAGAACCACAGTACAAGAATGCTTGCTCTGGGATATCGTCATATTCGCCGCCTAACAGGCCTTTAAAGCCTCTTAGTGTTTCGCTTAGCGGTACAAATACACCTTTCTGACCGGTAAACACTTCGGCTACGTGGTAAGGCTGAGTTAAGAAACGTTCAATCTTACGAGCGCGAGATACGGTCTGTTTGTCTTCAGTAGACAGCTCATCCATACCAAGAATCGCGATGATGTCTTTTAGCTCTTTGTAGCGTTGCAGCGTTGTTTGGACTTTTTGTGCAATGTCGTAGTGCTCTTGGCCAACCACAAGTGGGTCTAATTGGCGAGAGGTTGAATCCAATGGGTCGATTGCAGGGTATAGGCCCAATGCCGCGATATTACGAGACAGTACAACGGTCGCATCTAAGTGAGCAAAGGTTGTTGCTGGCGATGGGTCAGTCAAGTCATCCGCAGGTACGTATACCGCTTGAATAGACGTGATAGAGCCTTGTCTAGTCGAAGTAATACGCTCTTGAAGCACACCCATCTCTTCAGCGAGTGTTGGTTGGTAACCTACTGCTGAAGGCATACGACCTAACAGTGCTGACACCTCAGTCCCCGCAAGTGTGTAACGGTAGATGTTATCAATGAACAGAAGTACGTCACGACCTTCATCACGGAAGCGCTCAGCCATAGTCAGGCCTGTAAGTGCAACACGTAGACGGTTTCCCGGTGGCTCGTTCATTTGGCCGTAAACCATGGCTACTTTGTCTAGTACACCCGCTTCTTTCATCTCGTAGTAGAAGTCGTTACCTTCACGAGTACGCTCACCAACACCGGTAAATACAGAGAGACCTGAGTGGGCTTTTGCGATGTTGTTGATAAGCTCCATCATGTTGACAGTCTTACCTACGCCAGCACCACCGAACAGACCAATTTTACCGCCCTTAGCGAACGGACAGATAAGGTCGATAACCTTAACGCCGGTCTCAAGAAGTTCAGTGCTGTTTGCTTGTTCTTCATAAGAGGGTGCTTCACGGTGAATTTCGTAGCTTTCTTTTTGACCGATTTCACCGCATTCATCGATAGGCTGGCCAAGAACGTTCATGATACGGCCTAAGGTTTCTTCGCCCACAGGAACGGTGATCGGAGAACCGGTGTTTTCAACAGTTAGGCCACGGCGCAAGCCATCTGACGTACCCATTGCAATACAACGAACGATACTGCCACCCAGCTGTTGCTGAACTTCTAATACGAGCGAGCTTGCTCCTTCGCTCGTCACTTTCAACGCATCATAAACGCGTGGGCTGTTGCCGCCGCTGAACTCGACGTCTACCACCGCGCCGATAACTTTAACTATTTTTCCAACACTCATCTCTAAATCCTCAAATTCTATTCTTAACCCGCTCTTTTCTGCCTTTAGACAGCTTGAGCACCTGAGACTATTTCACTCAGTTCTTGGGTGATGGCAGCCTGTCGCGCTTTGTTGTATACCAACTGCAAATCATCGATGAGTTGGCCTGCGTTATCGGTCGCCGCTTTCATGGCCACCATTCGGGCTGCTTGCTCACAGGCAATGCTCTCTACGATGCCTTGATACACTTGTGATTCAATGTATCGATGTAACAGCTCAGAGAGGATGTCTCTTGGTGCTTGTTCGTAGATGTAGTCCCAACGACGTGCTTTTTTCGCGCCTCCATCGGCCTCAGAATCTGAAGGGTGGGGTAGCAACTGCAAGGTCGTTGGTTCTTGAACCATGGTGTTGATGAACTGGTTATACACGAGATACAAACTGTCGATTTTTTCGTCGTCGTAATGCCCTAGCATCGCGTTAACCGTACCTAAAATGTCTTCTAATTTAGGTGCGTCACCAAGGCCTGACGTTTGCGCGATAACATTGCCGCTGCGTTGGAAAAATGAGATAGCTTTTGAACCAATTAAGGTCGTTTCTACTTCAACGCCTTTGGTACGCCACATCTCCATTTCTTCTAACACTTTCTTGAACAAGTTCGAGTTCAAGCCACCACATAAGCCTCGATCGGACGAAATAATGATGTAAGCAACGCGTTTTGGTTCACGCTGTTGAAGGTAGGGGTGCTGGTATTCCAGCGACCCTGATGCGACATGAGAGATAACTTTGCGCATGTTCTCCGCATATGGACGTGTTAGCGTCATATTGTCTTGAACCTTACGCATCTTACTTGCCGCAACCATCTCCATTGCACTGGTGATTTTCTGAGTGTTACTAACACTGCCTATCTTGGTGCGAATTTCTTTAGTATTTGCCATTATCTGCTCCTAATTTGTTTTGATTTCCAGCCAACAAACCGGAGCGTTTACCAAGCTTTCAACGCTACGAAGTCACCGAGAAGCTTTGCAAGAGCGCCATCAATTTCATCGTTGTAGTCACCGTTAGCGTTAATGGTGTCGAACAACTCTGGGTTTTGACCTTTCGCGTAAGCAATCAATTCTTCTTCAAAACGTGCAATTTTGTTCAACTCTACGTCAGCCAAATAGCCTTTTTCTGCTGCGTAGATAACCGTTGCTTGCTCAGCGACAGACATCGGAGAGTATTGCTTTTGCTTCATCAATTCGGTTACACGCTCACCATGGTCAAGCTGCTTACGCGTCATGTCATCTAAGTCAGAAGAGAACTGAGCAAATGCGGCTAATTCGCGGTATTGAGCTAATGATGTACGGATACCACCAGACAGTTTCTTGATGATCTTGCACTGCGCCGCGCCACCCACACGAGATACCGAGATACCAGGGTCAACAGCAGGACGTAGGCCTGAGTTGAACAGTTGGGTTTGTAGGAAAACCTGACCATCAGTAATTGAGATTACGTTGGTTGGTACAAACGCCGATACGTCACCCGCTTGAGTTTCAATGATAGGAAGTGCCGTCAATGAGCCTGTTTGGCCTTTTACTTCACCGTTCGTGAACTTCTCAACGTATTCCGCATTCACTCGTGCTGCACGTTCTAGTAGGCGTGAGTGGAGGTAGAATACGTCGCCAGGGAAGGCTTCACGACCCGGTGGACGCTTAAGTAGCAATGAGATTTGACGGTAAGCGACGGCTTGCTTTGATAGGTCATCATAGATGATCAATGCATCTTCACCGCGGTCACGGAAGTATTCACCCATGGTGCAGCCCGCATAGGGTGCTAGGTATTGAAGCGCTGCTGATTCTGATGCTGATGCAACAACAACGATGGTATTTTTAAGCGCATCGTGGTCTTCGAGTTTACGAACAACGTTTGCGATAGTGGAGGCTTTCTGGCCAATAGCCACGTACACACATTTGATGCCAGAATCTTTTTGATTGATGATTGCATCGATGGCTAGCGCCGTTTTACCTGTCTGACGGTCACCGATGATAAGTTCGCGTTGACCACGGCCGATAGGCACCATGGTGTCAACGGCTTTATAACCGGTTTGAATTGGCTGATCGACGGACTTACGCTCGATTACGCCGGGAGCAATCACTTCAACTGGGTCGAGTCGGTCACAACTCACTGGGCCTTTGCCATCGATTGGCTCGCCTAATGTGTTTACTACACGGCCAAGAAGTCCGTTACCGACTGGTACTTCCAAGATACGGCCAGTACCTTTCACTTTCATACCTTCAGAGAGGTCAGTGTAGGGGCCCATAACTACGGCACCGACTGAGTGCGTGTCAAGGTTAAGAGCAAGAGCGTATTTGCCACCTGGAAGCTCGATCATCTCACCCTGCATGACATCCGCAAGGCCATTAATAGTAATGATGCCATCACGAACCGAGACTATGGTGCCTTCGTTGCGAGCTTCGGTGCTCACATTAAACTTCGAGATGCGATCTTTGATTAGATCGCTGATTTCATTTGAATTTAATTGCATAATTGTTACCTATCTCGCGTGAAGTTGATGGGCTAATCGGCTAATTGATGTGTTCAAAGAACCATCGATGACGGTTTCACCCGCCTTGATGACGATCCCGCCAACCAGCGAGTCATCAATAACCTGTTCCATTTCAACCTGACGCTCTAATTTCTTCTCAAGTGCAGCAGTGAGTGATGTAACTTGATCTTGTGTAAGCAATTCTGAACTGGTGACAGTGACAGGGATTACACGTTCATGTTCGTCCTTTAGGTCGCTGAACAAGTTAAACAAGTCTCTGATCACTGCAAGACGGCCATTCTCAGCCAAGACTTTAATGAGATTAATGACGTGGTCATCAACGAGTCCTTGGCAAACGTGAATGATGAGATTGACCAGTTCTTCAGATTGCTGAGTGTGAACACCTTCTGCTGATGAAATCTGTTTAGCGATCGTTTCTTCTTCCGCTACCGTTACAAGAATGGACAGCATTGAGTGCCACTCTTGTAACTTGTTTTCACCTAAAGCAAAGTCGAACGATGCTTTAGCGTAGGGATGAGCAATATTGGTGTAATCTGACATATTGCCTCCGTTTAGAGTTCGCTTATCATTTGATCAACTAACGCTCGGTTCGTTTCAGAATCTAGGTTTTTGCTGATCAATTTCTGTGCACTTTGAATAACAGCGTCTGCCATATCCGCCTGAAGTTCACGGCGTAACTTTTGACGTTCGCCTTCTAGCTCAGCTCTACCTTGTTCTAAGATGCGTGCCTTTTCTTGCTCACCTTCTTGGTGAGCTAAGGTGATGATTTCGTTGCGGCGTTTTTTGCCTTGCTCAATCAGTTCGGTCACATTTTTTTTCGCATCTGCGACGAGTTGTGCGCCATTTGATTTTGCTAGTTCTAGCTCTTTCGCTGCATTCTCTGAGTGGCGTAAACCATCAGCGATTTCTTTTTGGCGCTCGTCTAACATCGCGGTGAGAGGGGGCCATACATATTTCATGCATAGCCAAACAAAAATCACGAATGAGATTGCTTGACCAAACATGCTGGCATTTAAGTTCATACCTTCCTCACTAAATCTTGATTATTTACAAATCGATCTTTTCAAAGCTTCTAATTAAGCCACGGCAAAGATGATGTATAGACCGATACCAACACCGATCATCGGTACAGCATCCACAAGGCCCATCATGATGAAGAATTGAGTACGAAGCATTGGAGTAAGGTCTGGTTGACGAGCAACACCTTCAAGGTATTTACCTGCTAAGTTACCAATACCAGATGCTGCACCTGCTGCACCTAAACCGATCAGTAATGCACCTGCTACATATAAAACTGCGCTTACGATATCCATTTGTATCTCCGATAAATAATGTGTTAGTTAATTTTTTAGTTATTAATTAGTGGTGTTCTTCTGTTGCCATTGCTAAGTAAACAACGGTCAGTACCATAAATATAAATGCTTGTAAGAATACGATTAATATGTGGAATAAGGCCCATGGAACACTTAGTGCCCATTGCATCCACCAAGGCATTAGTGCGATAAGGATGAATATCATCTCGCCTGCATACATATTTCCGAATAATCGTAAGCCTAGTGATATTGGCTTTGAAATTAATGTTATTAATTCAAGAACAAAGTTAACAGGATATAAAAGAGGGTTATCAAATGGCTGAGTAGTTAGCTCTTTGATAAAGCCTTTCAAACCTTTATTTTTAAACGTATAAGTTAACAATAAAATAAACACACCGAGTGCCATCGACATTGGGATATTTACATCCGCTGTCGGTAGGTCTCTAAAGTGTTCTAAACCCATTACACGAGTTAACCCTGGTATTAAATCTATAGGCAATAGGTCGACTGCATTCATTAACAACACCCAAACAAAAGTGGTTAATGCCAGTGGCCCTATTAATTTATCCTCCGCTTGAAAAATCTCTTTGACTAGGTTGTTAACGAAATCAAAGATAAGCTCGATAAAACATTGAAAACGACCTGGAACACCGCTAGTGCCCTTGGTCACTACATATCGAAAAGCTCCAATAAACAGTAAACCCGTGATCCAAGATATCAACATTGAGTCAATGTTGAACGTCCAGAAACCATCACCTGTAGTTAAGAAGGTTAAGTGATGCTCTATGTATTCGTGAGCGGTAGTGACTTGATCCATACTACACGTACTCCGATCTTGTAGAGGCAGTAATAAATGGTGTTAAGAAGTACCCAATCATTGTGAAAATGTACGCGTATAATATTACTGGGTTATCCAATTTAAAAAACTGGAATGCCAGGATAAACATTAAGAACGTATAGGTTATTTTCACGACACGACTCATTTGCATTAAGTCACGTAAACTATAATTAGGATTCTTGTGCACCTTAAGGCTTGCATATATAAAACCAAACAGCGGTGGTAACATCGCGATTACGACACCCAAAGCTGAAGACTCCATATCTACTTTATTACCAAAAAACACTTCATATAAAACTACACCGACGGCTAATACTATTTGGCAGAGAACAACTCTTTTAGCAGCAACAAGGATGTCGCTACTTATCCCATTAAGCCTCATAATAAAACCTTATATTTAACAGTGTAAGTCAATATAAAACACAGTTTGAATATGTTTTGTTACTAGCACTTACTTGTTAATAGCAATTTGACTTGTTAATAAACCTTTACTTGTTAACAAAGAAATAATCTTTCTGGCTTTATATCTCCTGACGAAATTAAACGTTAAAAACTAACTCGCTATCGTTTCGACAAAATATAAACTACGCCTAAAATTATGTGATCAAAACGACAAATATCGGCATCAATAATTCCATTTTTGAAATGAGTGTTTTTCATTTATGAAAGTAATAGTTCTATTATTAAATCCATGAATATTTAAAATGCTTTGTTTATAGCGAGAAAAGGGAGGTTTTACCCAGAAAATTAGAGAGAAAAAATATTAAGATATGACGTTATCAATTAAGTATATTCAATGACTTAGAGTCTTTTCTAAATGTGATGACGGGTTGGTATTCGAAGCGGGGTATAACCAAGATTTTGTTGATATTGGAAGGTTTCGTTTGTGTAGTGAAATAGCAGTATGGTGCTCCTTATCATTAAGCTAATATTTTTTAATATCGTTATCATATTTTCATTATTGATGTATTGGAACGCGAATCAACACGCCCAGCACCGGGTTCAAGATGAAAATTTGATGAAAAATTCAGCGTCCAACCGCTGATGCAACAAGATCTAGGGTCAATGATGAGGGCGAGAAAACATACATACAGATGGAAAGTACGGGTTAATTGACTCAAAAATAGAGGTATCGCTGAGGTTGGGTCGAATTATTATCGGACGAATTCGCAGAGCATCGACCCAAAAACCACAGTTTCAATACAGAAATAATCGGAATCTAAAGATGTTTATCGTATCAATAGGCCTATAGGAAGCGCCTTCATTCATGTTTCTCTATTACTCTTCATAGCTTAGGTATTGAATGCACAAGTCATGAAAGGCTTGTGCTTGTGGCGAGATCGTACGGTCAGCCAATCTGAAAATACCGATCTGACGCTGTAAGGGCGGGTCAATCAATGGGATCCACACCAAACGGGTTTCATTGGTCGGGAAAGCCAGCTTAGGTAGCGTAGTCACGCCTATCCCGAGTTCTAACACTGAAAACAACGAAGTGATGTTCTCTACCGAATAAAGAGCCTGTTCGCTGAGCATTCGTGCGGGTGTTGGGTCAAGTAGGGTACAAGTACCGTTGCGAATGAAGGGTTGTTTTAACAAAGTTTGCCATTCTATTCCCTCTCGTTGAGAGGCGATGGGGTTATCTTTGAGGCAGACCACACCAATAGGGTCAGAGAGCAAAGGCGTGAAGTCGATACTCTCTTCTTCTAAATGGGAGCTATTTCCGAGGGCAACATCCACCTCTCCAGAGAGTAATCTCGCTTCCACACCTGCCGCATTATCGTCAATTAAGCTGACCTCAACATTGGGGTACTTTTCGCAAAAAGCCCCTAAGACACTAGGGATTAGTTTTGCGGCCACTGAAGGGACACTCGCTATTCGAACTCGCCCTTGTTGGCCAGCTGCTGCAGCACGGAGGTCGTTATCTAATGCCTTGTAAACATTTAAGAATTGAATGATTTTCGGTAAACATATTTCGCCAAAAGGTGTCAGCGTCGATTTGTTGCCCGTTTCAAACAGTGGTTGGCCGAGAATTTTTTCTAGCTCTTTTATCGATGTTGAAAGTGCCGCTTGCGAGCGATTTGCTCGGTGAGATGCCGCTCTAAATCCGCCTTCTTCGACCACTAAAACAAAATGTTTTAACTGTTGTAGCTTAATACTCATGACAGGAATCCTTCTCTAGGCCTTGCTATACCTTACTTTTTTAAAGGTGATAGATTTTATTTATCAAATGCACAAAATTTACCGTTAGATTTATCAGCCGTCAAGGTGCAGTATTTAACCATCTTGAAACATAGTTGTTACAAAGTTGGATGGAATCGTGAACGCACAAACTAAAAAACACCCAGTAAAAACCGAGCTTTTCGCTTCAAAAGCACCACTAGAGTGGGCAATCGTTAATAACGGCACTCTATACACAGCGCAGATTCCAATTGATGAAACTGGCGCAGTAGTAGAAGGCGGTATCGAAGCGCAAACGCGTCAGACTTTTAACAACCTTGTTCATACGTTGGAGTGTGCAGGCGAATCTATGGATTCAGTGCTGCAAGTTCTGATTTACGTGACAGACCGTGAATATCTAAAAACGGTCAACAGCGTATACGGAGAATACTTCAATGCACCTTATCCAAACCGTGCTGCGGTCGTCGTTGCAGGGTTAGCAAGAGAAGAAATGTTGGTTGAGTTCGTGGTTTACGCATCAGCCTCTCAACCTGAATAAAGATACTGTGAACTGAGGCAATTTGCGGATTAAAGCTATTTGTCTGTAAAGATCTTTATTGATACAAGCGTCTTGGTTCAGTTTTAGATACAAGATTTAAACGTTATTTCTTATATAAATTAACGTTTTATTCATTAATCAGATGGTTGCCAGGCTCAAACGCAACCTAACCGTTACAAGGACAGAATGATGACTCAATTACAGAATGTTCAAGCAGAAAACGCACTTTACATTGGCGGCGAATGGCAAGCGGGTGTAAGCACCGTTGCGAACATTAACCCATCAGATATTTCTGAAAACATCGGTAACTTCGCACAAGCAAGTGCTGACCAAGTTCAACAGGCGATTTCAGCGGCGAAGCACGCTCAACCAGAGTGGGAAAAAACGCCGATTGAACGTAAGCAAGCAGTACTACAAGCGATTGGTGACGAGCTGATTGCACGTTGTGATGAGCTAGGTAAGTTGCTTTCTCGTGAAGAAGGTAAGCCTTTTGCTGAAGGTCGTGGCGAAATTTACCGTGCAGGTCAGTTCTTCCAGTACTTTGCGGCAGAAGTACTTCGTCAAATTGGCGACAACGCAGAATCAGTGCGCCCTGGCGTTTCTGTTGAAGTGACTCGTGAAGCGGTGGGTGTTATCGGCATCATCTCTCCTTGGAACTTCCCGACAGCGACTGCTGCTTGGAAAATCGCTCCAGCGCTTGCTTTCGGTAACAGTGTTATTTGGAAACCAGCAAACCTAACACCAGCAAGTGCGGTTGCATTAACTGAAATTATCCACCGTCAAGGCATGCCAGCAGGCACGTTCAACCTTGTTCTAGGTAGTGGTTCAAAAGTAGGTGATGCACTGATCAACTCTAAAGAAGTGAACGGTGTGAGCTTTACTGGTTCTGTTGATACAGGTCGTAAGGTTGCCGCTGCTACAGCGCCAAACTTCGTTCGTTGCCAACTAGAAATGGGCAGTAAGAACGCACTTGTGGTTGCTGATGATGCTGATATCCAAACAGCCGTTGATGCAACGATTGCAGGTTCATTCTCTGGCGCAGGCCAAAAATGTACAGCATCTTCTCGTCTAGTGGTTATGGATGGCATTCACGACCAATACGTTGAAGCACTGATCAAGCGTCTGAGCGAGCTGAAAGTGGGTCACGCACTAGAAGACGGCGTGTTCATGGGCCCTGTTGTTGACGGCAACCAACTTGAAGCAAACCTAGGTTGGGTTGAGAAGGCACGTCAAAGCGGCGGTGAGCTCGCATTTGGTGGCGAACGCCTAAGCATGAAACACGAAGGCTTCTACATGTCTCCAACGCTGTTCTTAAACACTAAGAACGATTGGGAAGTGAACCAAGAAGAAGTGTTTGCACCAATGGCAAGCGTAATTCGTGTCGCTGACCTAGAAGAAGCGATTGCGACAACAAACGATACTCGCTTTGGTCTAACGGGCGGCATCATTACTCAAAGCCTACGTACTAGCGCAATGTTCAAGCAACAAGCGCAAACAGGTTGTGTGATGGTGAACCTACCAACAGCAGGCACCGATTACCACGTACCGTTTGGTGGTCGTAAAGAGTCTAGCTTCGGTCCTCGTGAGCAAGGTCAGTACGCGAAAGAGTTCTACACAGTGGTGAAGACAGCTTACCAGCGTCCTTACTAAGCAGCTTTCTATATAAGAATTGGATAGCTGAAGATATTGAGTCTCTAGCTATCCAGCTATCGAATTGGCCTGAGTCACAGAGTCAGGCCAACATCCAAACCCAATTACGCTTAATCAATGTAGATTTCAAAGACTGAGCACCCAGTAAGTGATTTAACCCATTTTTGAAAACATGTTATTTGAGCGTGTTTTCAAAACCGAGCTAGAACACTGAGCTTTCAATAGGAGTGGTTATGTACCAGCAACGGATTGTTATAGATGGATTGCAATACTGCAATTGGAACAGAGAATATTTCCAAACACTAAAGGCGAGCGGCATTACAGCAGTTCACGCTACCGCGGTTTACCACGAGACAGCTCGTGAAACCTTATCTCGCTTTGCTGAGTGGAACCTAAGATTCGAGCAAAATGCAGACATTATTATGCCGATTCATTCAATGGCTGATGTTGAAACTGCAAAAGCGACAGGCAAAGTCGGCATTTTTCTAGGTGCTCAAAACTGTTCGCCAATCGATGATGAGATTGGTCTTATCGAAGTGATGCGTCAGCAGGGTCTTTTGATCATGCAGCTTACTTACAACAACCAAAGCTTACTGGCGACGGGTTGTTATGAGCAGAACGACACAGGCATCACGCGCTTTGGTAAACAGGCCATCGAAGAGATGAACCGAGTGGGCATGATCATCGATATGTCTCACAGTGCTGAGCGTTCAACGCTTGAGGCGATTGACCTGTCTTCTCGTCCTATTTGTATTAGCCATGCGAACCCAACGTTTGCTCATGATGCACTACGAAACAAATCAAACGATGTGATTAAAGCCCTAACCGCACGCGGTGGCTTAATCGGATTCAGCTTATACCCATTCCATCTACCAAATGGCAGCCAATGTACGTTGGAAGATTTCTGCCAAATGGTTGCGACTACCGCTGACATGGTTGGCGTAGAACACCTAGGTATTGGTAGTGACCTATGCTTAAACCAACCTCAAGCCGTTCTTGAATGGATGAGAAATGGTCGTTGGTCTAAAGCAATGGACTATGGCGAAGGCTCTGCAAACAACTCAGGTTGGCCAGATGCGCTGCCTTGGTTCTGTGGTAGTGCGGGTATGGAAAACATCTATAACGGATTGATGCGCCATGGTTTCAGCGAGTCTGAAGCTGGGCAAGTCTTGGGAGAAAACTGGTTTAACTTCTTGAAAGATGGCCTAGAGCCTCAAAGCAAGGGTTGAGTGTTTTTTCACTAGCAATCATCGAATTAGCAGCCTTCTAATAAACGTTCATTTAGACGTGCTGTTTTAACCAATTTCACTATTCAAAAGGAACAACGGTCTATTTCGCAACGCGGTAACCCAAACATGGATTAGCCTGCCCAACACAAAAAACAATAGGGCAGGTGTTAAATACACCTCTTGTAGTCATCATTAAAGTGACAGCTGCAAAGAAACCTCTGGAGTCAGAGTATGTCTGATTTAACCAATAGCGTGAAATCTTCAAACGTAAATGCGGGTCAAACAAACACAGCAAACAATAATACACAGTCTGAATCTACTTCAGACAAATTAGGACTAACCAACCCAGCACTATGGTACAGCGGCGGCTTTATTGCTCTGTTCGTAGCCCTTGCTTTGTTTGATGGCGAGCTGTTATCAAGCCTAGTAAACACGGGTTTTGCTTGGTCTGTAAAAGTGTTCGGTCCTTATTGGCAAATGCTTCTTCTTCTGACTTTTCTTATTGGTCTTGGCCTAGCGGCAGGGCGAACAGGCAAGGTTATCCTAGGTGGCATCGATAAGCCTGAGATGGATGGTTTTCGCTGGATGGCAATCATCTTCTGTACACTACTTGCGGGTGGCGGCGTATTTTGGGCGGCAGCAGAGCCTATCGCGCATTACGTGAGCCCACCACCGTTGTACGGCGCACAAGAAAATGCACAACAAGGCGCGGTGAATGCTCTATCACAATCATTCATGCACTGGGGTTTTCTTGCATGGGCAATCGTTGGTAGCTTAACGTCTATCGTGGTTATGCACCTTCACTACGACAAAGGCTTACCGCTTAAACCTCGTATTCTTCTTTACCCTGTATTAGGTGAAAGAGCTCTGAAAGGCCATACCGGCGCATTGATTGATGCATGTTGTATTGTTGCAGTAGCAGCGGGCACCATCGGTCCGATTGGCTTCTTAGGCCTACAAGTGAGCTACGCCCTGAACGAACTGTTTGGTATTCCAGATGGCTTCACGACACAGCTGATCATCATCTTGTTCGCTATCGTTCTTTACACATTGTCTGCATTAAGTGGTCTTAACCGCGGGATGCAAATGCTAAGCCGTTACAACGTAATTTTAGCAATGGCATTGATGGTCTACATCCTGATCTTCGGCCCAACAAACTTCATTTTCAATGGCTACATCCAAGGTGTAGGCAGCATGATAGACAACTTCATCCCAATGGCAACATACCGTGGTGACGAAGGTTGGTTGAGCTGGTGGACAGTATTCTTCTGGGGTTGGTTCTTAGGTTACGGACCAATGATGGCAATCTTCATCGCACGTATTTCACGCGGTCGTAGTATTCGCCAATTGGTATCAACCATCAGTCTTATTGCGCCGTTTGTAACATGTTTCTGGTTCACCATTGTAGGTGGTTCTGGTCTAGCGTTTGAAATTGCAGACCCAGGCAGCGTAAGTAAAGCGTTCGAAGGCTTTAACTTACCTGGCGCGCTACTGGCAGTAACTCAGCAACTACCAATGCCAATGCTTATCTCTATTCTGTTCTTGATCTTGACGACGATCTTCATCGTAACGACAGGTGACTCAATGACTTACACCATCAGTGTGGTAGTCAGTGGTGAGACAGAGCCTAACGCAATTATTCGTACTTTCTGGGGTGTGATGATGGGGGTAACAGCATTGATTCTGATTTCCCTAGGTTCAGGCGGAATCTCTGCACTGCAATCGTTCATTGTAATCACAGCGGTACCGGTGTCCATAATCTTACTGCCATCGCTTTGGAATGCGCCTCAAATCGCAATCAAGATGGCGAAAGAACAAGGTTTTTAAAGAACAGGTTTTTTAAAGAGCAGATTTTGTAAAGAAAAGGGCTCTGTAAGACAAGAGCTCTGTAAAACAAGAAACTGATTAAATAAGAAAAATCAGCCTTCGAAAGAAGGCTGATGCAAAAATTCCGAAAGGAACAGCAAAACCGTACTGGTGAAGATACACCGGACGGCAAAGTATTTAGGTCAATCGATCTAGTCAGGACAAATAATAAGGGGCGAGCTCGCTGGCCCCACATAACGTGAAAGCTAACCAGCATACTGTAATAACGAATGCTTCAAATGACGGCAACGATCGGTTCTGAATGGCTAGCAAAATCCTATAACTATAAGGTGGTGAGCAAAATGGATGCACATCGTTCTACCTACACTGAATCAGCATTACGTGACGCAACGGTCGTCATGGCACCGGAAAGGCTAGGTGCGATGCACCAAACACGCATCAGCTTCGTGAGAACTCTGATTCGTAAAATGGCGCAGCAAGAGTGGAAAGTGACGAAACATGAGTGGCAATTAGACGCCCAAGGTTTTGGTCATGTTATCTATAAGCTAGCGACGCCAAACCATGTTTATCATTTGGTTGTTTTTTGCGATGAAATTGCAGATGACGAACGAAATGACCGTGTAATTGCTGAAAAGTGGGACGTAACGTTTGCGCTTGTTCTTGGTGATGTTGATGTCACCCTACTTGAAAGACTTCGTGCGAATGTACCGCTTCAAGAAGCCGGCCGTAATCCAAATAACGTACTTGTTTTAGCGCGTGCAAACAAAAGTGTACGTGTGTTTGAACATATCGTCAGTCACTTGGCGAAAGGTGTTCAACCAACGCCAAAAGAACTCGCTGAAGTAGGCTACATCCTACGAACCACTGCCGTTTATGGTAATGGAAAATTTGGCATTGCAGACTTTAAAATCTTAGAGAAAAATGAAGATTTTAATCAGTCATTTAGTGCGCAAATGTGTGCAGTTTATATGCTGCGTGAGTTCAGCCTAGATTGGGTTCATTACCTAGCCGAACAACAGGGCGGTGAACAAGCGATTACCTTGCATCGAGGATTACAACGTTACCTTGGTGTTGGTAATGCGACTGGTTTAGGTATGGCGCCATACCTGATTAACCACCCTAGTATTGTCGATCAGTGGATGACAACCCGTGAACATGCATTGGCGGACGTGTTGTCCAGTCAGACTGATACGGCGTTGATCGAGCCACTACGTACCTTAGTTAAAAAAGCGATTTGTCATTTAGAACAAGTCGTTACCATCAATGAAACACAGCAAGAGCTGAACAAAGCCGCTGTTGATGATTTGAAGCACACAGAACAATCATTAGAAGCTTCTGTCAGCCTGTGCGATACATGGGCACAGTTAGTCGAACAATCTAAGCACATGAGTATGGAAGCCCAAGAAATCCTTATCTCATGCTTGATGGAATTGTACCCAGAATTAGTGGACGCCCATCAAGAGCAAATGAATTGCAGCGAAACACTGTCGCTTCCTAGCGGCAAAAAGATTCAAGATCTTCTTGTTGTACTAGAAGAGAAGTATCGCTGGGCGATCACGACCGACTTTACAAAAGCAGAGAACAACTACTGGTTCTGGTATCGCTCTCAAGACAAAGAAGAGCCAAGACTCGGTGTTCGAGGTGAAGAGCTGGGTGAAGAGCGTGAACTGCCGTTGGATATTGGTCGTCAAGCTTACCGTTTGTACCATGCTTTATTGCAATTCGCGCCTGAGCTTTCATTGGCTGAGTTCCTTGTTAAACAGCCGCAACACCGTGCAATTGCGCGCCGTGTGTGGACGCTAGGTAACAAAGCGATGGGCGACATTCAAATGAATGTACTTCATCAAGATTCGCCGCCAATGCACTTGCTGCGTTGCAAGCTAGCGATGTTTGGTGCGACTAAGTTTGATCCTCGCTCAGACCGTTGGGTGCGAGTGACGTTTTTCCAAGGTGCGCCACTGCTTGATGATATTCATCAGGATGAATGGGTGTTCCCAATATTACCAAGTGCAGCTGAACTGTCTGGTTCGAAAAATGTTTCAATTCACAGCGCAACGGCGAAAGGCCAACATGGAGGTAAATCGTTATGATCGTTTCTCACAATGAACTGGTAGCGGCCGTCAATAAAGCCTTTTTGGGTATGCGTCGTACATGTGGTGAAGCTGATGTGATAGCGAACATGGTGGCAGATTTACAAATGGTCGGTTTGGATGGTGTTCGTCATTTTAACAGTGCGAGCAATTTCATCGGGCTAGAAGACGACCGCCCTGTCGATATTCAAGTGCGCAGTGATAATACGGTTGAAGTCGACCTGCACAAGGCGAGTTTGGCGTGTCATCTTCCTGTGATTATGGACTATTCGATTGAAAAAATGGTTGGTAAGAAGACGCTGAAAATTGAGCTAAATAATTGCCACAACCGTTGGTTGGCGTATAGCGAGCTTGTAAAACTGGCTGCGAAAGGTATCGCGTGCATGGCACGTTGGGATAATGGCTCTAACCCTAAGAGCACTTTGTATGTGCTTAATCGTGGTTGCGTTGCACCAGAACTGTTTTTATCAGATTTGCCACTGGCATCGGTCGAACATATCCACAATATGACCATCGAACTTTCCGTCCAGGATTTCGATATCGAACGTTTGTCAGATGGCTACCAAACACACATTGAATCGGAAGCGCTTTTTAAAACTCAAGAGAAAGCGTGGAACGATGGCATTGAGGTGGATGATGGCGAGTGGGCGGCACTGAAAGAGACCGCTACCGCAATCCTAGTTCAGAGCAGCGAACGCTCGACTCAAGGTGCCGGTGAACTGACGGCTTCATAGTCGCTAGATTTATTAGGTTCATTAGAACTAACAGGTTCGATAGATTAACGGCAAATAAGCGAGTTAGTTTATCAACACAGATAAAACCAAAGAGCTTAACGTATCCTCACCTCGTTAAGCTCTTTTTATTTGCCTCACGCTTTGGATTTGCCTCACGCTTTGGATTTGCTTTACCTCATTCTTTCGCTCTCTCGCTGGATCAACCTCTTCTAAACTGACTGTTTTGACACACGCTGTTACCCATTGAGAGGTAATTGAACATTTAAACTAAGTACCTTCACATTCATGTTAAACAAACGGTTTCATTTACAAGCTACTATGCGTATCTTGCTCATAAGGGTGCCAAAGGGCGCCATTTTTATTCGTACCAATGACTTTAGAATCAGATAAAAAGGAATGAAGCGTGCAAGCTAACTTTATTGATGGAACCACCCTGTATCGTCAGCACTCTTTCGAGTTGCCACTTGATTATCAAGCCAAAGATGGACAACAGATCCAAGTCTTCGCACGTGAGTTGGTTGATCTCGCTAAAGATGCGCAAGAGCTGCCGTGGCTGATCTACTTTCAAGGCGGCCCAGGTTTTCCTTCTCCACGGGTGAGCGGTCAATCGGGTTGGCTAAAGCGTGCATTACAAAACTATCGTGTTCTGCTTCTGGACCAACGTGGTACTGGCAACAGCACGGTTATCAGCCATGAAACTTTGGCGCATTTGTCTCCAGAACAACAAGTCGAGTACTTAACGCATTTCAGAGCCGACAATATCGTTCGTGACGCTGAAGCGATTCGTGAGCAATTCGGTGTTAAGCAATGGTCGACGATTGGTCAAAGCTTTGGTGGTTTCTGCACCCTGAGTTATTTGTCATTGTTCCCACAAAGTCTACAGCGCTGTTATGTAACGGGTGGTATTCCGTCTATTGAGCGTGAAGCTGATGATGTTTATCGTGCGACTTACAAGCGTGTCGAAGACAAAAACAGAGCTTTCTTTGCTCAGTTCCCGCAAGCACAAGCTATGTGTCGCGAGATCTCTGATTACCTGCTCAACAACGATGTGAGACTGCCAAACGGTCAGGTGTTCACAGTTGAACAGTTCCAGCTAATAGGTATTAATCTTGGTGGCGGCGAAGCAAACCTTCCAATGTATTTCACACTGGAGAGTGCGTTTGTCGAAGTGAACGGAAGCAAGCAGTTGAGCTACAGCTTCTTAAATCAAATGCAGCAAGAGCAGGGCTACCTAACGAACCCAATCTACGCGATTTTGCATGAATCGATTTACTGCCAAGGTGCAGCGTCTAACTGGTCTGCACACCGAGTACGCGAGCAGTACCCACACTTTAACTACCAATCGGGTAGCGAGTTCTGGTTTACCGGAGAAATGGTGTACCCATGGATGTTCGACCAACTAGAAACGCTGAAGCCATTACGTGAAGCGGCAAATTTGTTGGCTGAAAAATCGGATTGGGGCAAGTTGTATAATGCAGAGCAGCTAAGCAAGAATACGGTTCCGATGGCATGTGCAGTTTACGCTGACGACATGTACGTAGAACTGGATTACAGCCGTGAAACACTGGCGAATATTCCAAATTCGAAAGCGTGGATCACCAACGAGTACGAACACAATGGCTTGCGAGTTGATGGCGAAAGAATTGTCGATAAATTAATGACGATGGTTGAAGCGTTAGAAAACCTGCCAAAATAATTAGACGGTTTACGTTAGAAGCTGTTTACGTTAAAGCTGTCTACATTAGAAGTTTTCTACGTTAAGAGCTATGTACGTTAGAGGCTATCTAAGTCAACGTTAAAAGCTATCTACGTCAAAAGCTATCTACGTTAGAAATAAGATACTCTAGAAACAAGAAAACGCTGCATCCGTGCAGCGTTTTTTTTATGTCATCAAACTCTGTTTTTCTCAGTATCGTATTGATAACTAAAGCGAGTAAAGCAGAGAATTTAAGAACCGGGAGGGATAGTTCCTAAACTCATTAAGGTTGGATGACGATATCTTGATTTTCAGTGGTCGATAAGCTGGCGCGGTTCTGTTCTATAAGTTGAGCCGCATAAGAGGGAGTCACAGCTTGAATTTCGCCTTTTGAACGAATAGTTAGTGCTTCCCACGCATGATCACGGTATTTGCCTGTTTGTGTATATTCAATAAGTACTCTCATGATTCTTCCATCCGATGTGTGGTTAACGTGCTACTAACATTAGCGCCATTGTTGAGGTTGCACACCTGTTAAAAATGGAACATAAGATTAACCAAATGAGAATGCGTGTAGCTTGATAAACAGGCCTAACTGCACTTATCTTACTTAACCGCGTTTATCGCAACTAACGGCGTTTATCGTAACCAACCGTCCTTATCTTAAATAGCGTCCATAAAAAACGCTGCACAATGGCAGCGTTAAAGTTGAGATAGGTTGAAGGTTGTTTAGCTGTTTTCTAAGCCAACAATCTTGCGTGCAGACATCACTGCACTATCCAAGTCGGTCAATCTACCAGCACTTGCTGGACCAAGAACTGATGAATATAAAGCCAACTGCTTCTCAAATGATAAATCTAATTGGTTATATAGATTTTGGCGGATTTGAGCGTGTTGCTGTGGCTTTGCGCTCGACAGGCCTTCCAACGTATCGTAGATGAGTGTAGTTGTATCCATAACTGTCCTTAGTACATCTTTAGAAAATTTTGCATATTATGCACTTGGTGTCATCTTTGTTCTGCGAGATTGATCGCATTATGTGCAGCTCTGCTTAATTGTGTAATCAGTTAGTTACAATTGTGTTGTGCGGCAAAGTATCGAAAACTCGGGTTATGGCAAAAAGAAAAGGAGACGCACTGGTCTCCTTTGGGTTTATTAATCAATATTTAAACTTACTTGCTACTTGCTGAGCTAATCGAATACGTCGAGAACCTAGCGAATGTTAATGTTCTTATCTCGATTTTCGTACATTTCAGGTGTGGTGTGTAATCCTCCAGCGTAACCTGCTGCTTCAAGTGTTTCTCTTACCTCTCGTACGTGCTCCGCCGTGACGGGTTCGTTTCTATCTCCAAGGTGCAATCGCACGAAGGTGATCAACTCAGCCAACCTTTGATCCGACAATACATCCTCAAAACTTGCCATCGGCATGAAGTTTCGATCTTTGTCGAGATAGGTGGGTTGCAAGCCGCGAACGGTTACCGCAATGGTGTTGAATGGGTCGCTGTGCATGATAATACCGTTATTCAACAGAGTAGGGGCGATAGGGTCGCGACCTTTACCATCGTCACCATGACAGGCTCCACAGGTTTGACGATACGTGGTGTAGATTTCACTGCCATACGCGGCTTCATCAAACCCTTTAGGTTGCAACTGAACTGCATCACTGGCAATGGTGTTGTTGATGTCACCACTGAGTAGGTAATAGGACATCGACTCGATATCTTCACGCGTCATCAAACTGAGGCTGTTTTTTACTACGTCTGCCATGCCCGCAAAAGCAGTACCTTTGTCTGAGTGACCCGTGTGTAAGAAATCGGTCAGTGTCGCTTCGTCCCAACCATCGACATACAGTTCATTGGCCGTGATATCGGGCGCATTCCAACCGTCAATCAAGTTACCTTGGAAAATACGTTCTGGTATCAGAGCTTGCGCAATGTTTCTTGGTGTGTGGCATTCCGAACAGTGACCAAGTCCCGCTACCCAATATTTGCCTTGTTGCCATTTCTCAACGTTTTCGACTTCCGTTTTAAGCTCTTCAGGCACTTGGTAGTCAATCGGATCGGTATCCATGAACACAATATTCCACCCGAGCAACCCTAGACGAATGTTCGATGGGAACATCATGCTGTTGTCGTCATTACGTCGAGGCACCGCGGTGATTGACTGCATGTATTCCCACAAATCGACCATGTCTTGGTCGGTGAGGTATTGATAAGAGGTGTAAGGCATTGCAGGGTACAGGTAACCATTCTTACCTTTACCTGCAACTAACGCGGCTCGGAAGTCATCAAAGTCATAAGTCCCAATCCCTTCGGTGGTGTGTGGCGTAATATTGGTTGAATACACGGTGCCGAAAGGGGTCACAAACGGTAAGCCGCCAGCAAAGGGTTCACCACCTTCTGCACTATGACAAGCTACACAGTCACCGGCATACGCTAGGTATTCACCACGTTCAACAGACTGAGCTTCTAGGTTCGCGAGTCTTTGTTGCTGCTCTGAGCCCGCATGTCTAATGTAAGCACCCAGTGCGAGTATTTCGTTCTCGGTGAGCTGCTCATCAAACGCAGGCATTAGGTTGTTCAAGCCTTTGTTGATAGTGTGCTGAATCTCTTCAATACTGCCGCCGTGCAACCAAATATCGTCTGAGAGATCAGGCACGCCAATCTCTGGGTTCGCAACAGAACCATCAGCGTGACAAGACGAGCAGTATTTTACAAACAGCTCTTTGCCGACTTTAACTTTTACTTCTGGAACATCGGTATGGCGTTGGTTGAGAGACGCTAGATAGTAAGAAACCTTAGCCACTTCGTCGGGGCGCATGATTTCGCTCCAACCTGGCATAGCACCGTTCCGACCTTTGGCGATCGAATGAATAACAGCTTCATCACTGCCACCATAGAGCCACTCTTGGTCGATCAGGTTAGGAAAGTGCTTTTGTCCCTGAGCGTTATCTCGGTGACAAGCAGCGCAGTGAGTTTGGAACAGAATCCTACCGCTGTTGACGATCTCTGGGACTGCAGCCAATCCTTGTAACGTAGTTTCACTGGTTTGCGAAAATTGTTCGTTAAGGCTGGTGGTCGGCGAACTGAGTTTGTCGTCGCTTTGTTCCCAATCGATTAACCCTTCCCATTCGCCAAGCCCGGGGTAGAGCACCAAATAACCAGCAGACAAAAGAAATGCCACTGCATAGCTTACAAATAACAGCTTAGGTGGAGGCGCATCTTTCTCTTCAATACCATCAAAGGTGCCAATGGTGTGGTCGTGATCGGCCTTGTGATTGCTACGCCAGTATTTAACGACAACAGACACCATCAGAATAAAGAATATTAAGGTTAAGAGTACCGCCCATAGATTCCAGAATGTGCTCATTGTGATACCTCCTGTGACGTATCTTTACCCAGGCTTTGTAAATAGCGAATCAGCGCTTCACCTTTGGTTTTGCCTCTTACTTGCAATCGGGCGTCACCAATTTCTTGATCGGTATAAGGCACACCTAAGGTACGTAACACTTCCATTTTTGCGCTGATATCATCGCCTGTAAGCGTTTGTTCAAACAGCCACGGGTAAGAGGGCATGATCGATGTCGGTACGACTTTTCTAGGATCAGTTAGGTGAATAACATGCCACTGGTCAGAATACTTTCTACCTAAGTTAGTGAGGTCAGGACCAGTACGTTTAGAGCCCCACAAGTTAGGAAATTCGTAAATATCGTCGGCTTCTTTATTTGGGCGACCATTACGTTTCACTTCTGGCTCTAGAGGGCGAACCATTTGGGTGTGACACACATGGCAGCCTTCACTGATGTAGATGTCTCGCCCTGCCAACTCAATCGGTGTGAGTGGCATTGCTAAACTGCCTTTGGCAATATCGTCTCCGCGGACAATGCTTGGCACTACCCAAACCAACAAAGAGAAGGAGGCAACAACAACGGTGGTCAAAATTAAAATGACGATTGAATGTGTAAAGTCTTTACTCATCATTTAAGCCCCTTCATTAACGGTATGTTTAGCGTCGTGTACTACTGGCATACGAACCGTTTTGTACAAGTTGAATGCCATTAAAAACAGTCCAAGTACAAACAGCGCGCCACCAAAGAAACGCATGAATAGCCAAGGTGCTTTAAAGTCCATAGCCTCAACAAAACTGTAAATCAGTTCGCCATTTTCATTTTGAGCGAGCCACATATAACCCTCACCGATGCCTGCGATCCAAAGTGCTATCGCATAGATGGCGACGCCAGCATGAGCGAGCCAAAAGTGCCACTTAATCAGTCGTCGTGACCAAAGATCGGTTTGGCCCCATAAGCGTGGAATGAAATAGTAAAAAACCGCTATCCCTGACATTCCAACCCATCCAAGAGCTGCGGAATGTACGTGACCGATGATCCATTCGGTGTTGTGTGCCACCATGTTGAACCAGCGAATAGCGAGTAGGGGACCTTCGAATGTCGCCAAGCAGTAGTAAAGAATTGCTGAGAAAAAGAATAAAAGAATGTAGTCGGACTTCAGCTTTTCTTTGTTTTGTAGAAGGGTCATTGCGCTATTGAACGCACCGGCCCAAGAAGGGAGCCACAATATCAATGACATCACGATTCCGATGTTCTGAACCCAGATCGGAACGGAAGAGTAAACTAAATGGTGCGTTCCGGCCCATGTGTAAAAGCCTACCAAGCCCCAGAAATGGATCACAGACAAACGGTACGAGTAGATAGGTCGATCCGCCGCTTTGGGTATGAAATAGTAGTTCATACCAATCACACCTGCAGTTAGTAAGAAGCCGACGGCATTATGTCCCCACCACCACTGAACAATCGCATCTTGAGCCCCAGCAAATACAGAGTAGGACTTCATCGCCAACACTGGCATCGCAAGGTTGTTCACGATGAAAATCATTGCAACGACGATAATGAAAGCAGCAAAGAACCAGTTAGCCACGAAGATATGGCTGACCTTTCGTTTAGCAAGGGTGCCAAAGAACAACACCGCATAAAGCACCCAAACCAGCACGATCATTAAGTCGATTGGCCATTCAAGCTCCGCATACTCTTTTGAGCTGGTGTGGCCTGCGGGTAAGGAAATGACCGCAAGCAATAGAATAAATTGCCATCCCCAAAATACCATCCACGAAAGGCTTTTATTGAATAACTCACAATGGCCTGTTCGCTGGGCAATGTACAAAGATGTCCCCATCAAGATGTTCACGACGAACCCGTAAATCACCCCAGATGTATGTAGCGGGCGCAGTCGACCAAACTGGAAATATTGAGAATCGAAGTTTAAGACTGGCCAATACAATTGCGCGGCGAGAATCACCCCGATGATCATACCTACGATTGCCCATATTAAAGATGCGATGATGAAGTATTTAACGACCTTAATGTTGTACTGCGGTGTCACTTGTTCCATAACAAGGCTCCTTGCCTAAAGCTTTTATTCGCGGACTGAATTTGATTCGTTGAGTGAGTTTGAATCGTTGCCGAGCATTGAATAGAAATAGGAAATGTCGCGGATGTCTTGGTCTGAAAGTGTGTCGGCTTGTTGCTGCATGAGAATTGCCAAACCACTGGTTCTTTCCCTTGTCTGATAGTCTTTTAACGAGGATATGAGATATCCCACCTTTTGACCGCGAAGGTTCGGGTAGGGGTCTTGCGTTGAGATGCCATCAGCGCCATGGCAGGTCATGCACACCTTGGCTTTCTGCTTACCTAACTCGAACTGTTCTTGATTAACGTCAGCAGAAACAGGAAACATGACCAACGTCATTACTAGGGTTGAAAGTGTCGTCATGGGGTTAAATTTTTTTATATTCAAACTCATTCTCGATTCCCTTGATTATGAAATGAGTAAGCTTTTTAAGAGCGACACACGATACCTGCTGGTGGAATAGAAGCGACAGATATCAGAAAACTAGGCTCTCAAAGCTGCTTACGTTCGATTAAAGGTTATGCAGCAACAAGCATTCTTGCTACTTACTGACTCATATTAATTGTTAATTTTGATGGTCAGTACGTATTCAGTGGCTGGATTGGATTACTCATTGCCTTTAAAAAGCCGGGATTACTGGTATGAGCGCTAATTAAAGTCTTATTTAGAGGAGGGAAGGTGTTGTTCGCACCTAGTTACAGGAATGAAACGTTATCTCAGAAAGAGTCGAACTGCATTGTTGAGAAAATAGGCAATGTCTAAGCAAGTCAAATGACCAATATGAACTAGACTCAATTTAGTGACCTTTTTAGAATGGAGTTTAAAATGAGAGCTGCACTTCTGTTTATACTTTCACTTTGTTCATTTTCTATCTTTGCAGCATCCGAACTCACAATATTCGATCACCTAGGGCAAAAGCATCAATTCAGTCGAGAACAACTGCTATTGCTCCCTCAAAAAGAAATTACCACCTCATTACCTTGGCTGGATGGGGAATTGGTTTATAGCGGTGTGGCCTTACAAACGGTGCTTGAAACAAAGGACTTACCCATGGCCTCGCAGGTCACTTTTGTTGCACTAAACGACTATAAAATAGCGGTGCCCAAAGAAGACTTTGACGATTACCAGCCGATCATTGCAATTAAACAAAATGGCCAATTTATGTCAGTCAGAGAAAAAGGGCCGTACTGGTTGATATATCCACTTTCTTCGACTCCAGATATAGATAATACAGACTTCCATGCCAAGATGATCTGGCAGATACGCGATATTCATTTGTAAGGACTTCGTATGAAAAAGCTGTTGTCATTGACTGCCATCAAAGTCGTCGTGTTATCTTTGGCGGCAGTGGTGCTCACCGTTAATATCTACAGTGTTACCCGCATTAACGATATTAATAAGAGTTTTTCTACACGACAAAATGAGGCAACGTGGTTCGTCTTTCAATTGGTGAAAGAATACGCTAATTTCTTGATGGTAAGCCGTTCTGAAACCATTGATTATGATGAGTTATGGTTAGCGTACGATATTACGTGGAGCCGTTTTGACATATTGATTAACAGCACTGAGTCTTCCAATTTCATCAAGTCAGCAAACTTTAAGCCCTATTTCACAGCGGAATTTGATAAATTTAAGAGCTTGGAGCCCTCGATTAAACTGGTCAGCCAAGGGTTGTTGCCCAAGGAATCGTTACAGAAAAAGGTCGATATTTGCTACCACACACTCGTAGATTTTATTAACGACAAATTTCGATTACAAAGCCCTGTAATTGAAGAAAATACCTCAATGGTTGATAACTTAGTGACAGTTCATCGAATCAGTAGCGTTTTTCTTGTTGGCATCTTGTTGTTGACTGGGATTATTTTTTATATGGATTTTTCTATCAAAAGAAAGCTCTACTCTACGGATTTTATTACAGGGTTTCGCAATCGAATTTCATTGATGAAATTTGTGAAGAATAGCTACTCGAAGGACAATAACTTTGATCTCTATTTTGTCCGTATCAGAAATCTTACCGAAATTAATCAAAAATATGGCCTTGAATATGGTGATCTTGTCGTTAGTTCGGCCGCTAAGTCTCTAACCGCTAAGATACCAGAAAGTACCATTTCATTTCGAAGCAGCGGAAGCCAGTTCTTATTTTTTATTCCGGACCATTTGTACGCGAGCGATGAAATTCAGGACAAGTTTAACGACGTGCTCAGTGATTACATATCTGCGGGTAATTTGGAGCTAATGATTGATGCGGTAGTAAGGCACAAGAAGAACATAAGTTCCAAAGACATGATGGAGTTGTTGACCAGCATGCAAGGTTAATTTCTTAAGAATGTCTTAGCTGCTTAGTTGCTTAGCTGCTTGGTACTGGCGGGTGTCGCACTTCGCAGTTGAATTCGGGGCTTAGCTTAGTAAATCTGTTTACTGTTTACTGTTTACTGTTTACTGTTTACTGTTTGCTATTGCCTGTCAGTTCTTGTTAATGCTTCCAAGTTTCCTAACACTTGTTACGGCTTTCTAGCACTTGTTGAGCTCCACCTTTATCTATCCATCCTTCTTATACATATTTAATACTACAAGCCTTATCTGATCCAATGAACGTAGTCATTAGTTTGGGTAGCGCTTTTATCTGTTTACTTAGTGTCAATCTCAAGATATTTAACGTGTATTGCGGCCGTAGATATTGGCTCATTTCAGACGTTGTTATAGTTTGCAAAGGGGCGGGGAAGTGGCCGTTGTTAATCAAATAACATGATTATTAAGGCGCATGGCAATTAATTCGCATAGTAATTAAATCGCATCGCAATTAAATCGAACATATTTATTTATGATTAAGCACGACAACCCTTTCGTTAGTACTTGGTCCTAAAAGGGCTTGCTGATCAAGAATAGTTTGCGGATTGTGGTCGCGAACAAATTCAATGAACTCAATGTAAGTGAGTGGTTGGCTGAAAAAATAACCCTGTATTAGGTCGCAGTTGGCTTTTCGAAGGTGATGATACTGTTCGAGAGATTCGACACCTTCGCCAACAACGAAGGTGTCACAAGAGTGCCCTAAGTTAACCATGGACTCGACCATCTTGCGGTCAGCTTTGTCGTGGACGATATTATCGATAAAGCTCTTATCTATTTTAAGTTCATCGACAGGGTAGTGAAGAAGTTGGTTAAACGCCGTGTAACCCGTACCGAAGTCGTCGAGGGAAACTTTTAAACCTAGGCTTCTGATGCTCTCAATGGTCTGCACAGTAAGTTTGCTGCTTTTAACGTAACTGGTTTCGGTAATTTCTATAATGATGTTGCCCGGAGGAACTTGATAACGTTCGAGTACCTTCCGAATATTGTCGGCAAAGTTACGGTTGTAGAGCTCCATCGCCGAAATGTTAATGGACAAGGTGCCTTTGTATCGGTGAATCTCCGACAGTTCTTTATAGCTTTTGATTGCGGTACTAATGACCCACATGTCGAGTTTGGATATTAAATTACTTTTCTCTGCGGCTGGAATAAACTCATCCGGCCCAGCGTTTATATCAAATAGAGCAGGGCAGCGAATCAAACATTCTGCTCCGTCAATCTGAAGTGTCTTAGCATTGAAAATAGGCATAAAGCGAAGTTCAAAGTTATCACTCGCGCAGCACTCTAATAGCCTTTTCTCGATAACATCATGCCTTTCAAGTGAATGAAGTAGTTCTTCGCCGTAAACAATCCGGCTATCTCCGTCACTGTGATCCTTAGCATTAATCAACATCTCATCAATACATCGGTGCCATATCTCCTCGAACTTAGGAGTATCGACGGGTAGTACGCCAGTTGCAATTGAAAGCCTGAACCCATAGTAATCTAGGAAAGTCGTACCCGTTAGGGTGTTGTTAATGTTCTCAATTTCTTCGTTTATTGATTGGTGTTCACCCATTTCCAATATGGCAATGAATTGGTTTCCTCCAAGCCTTGCGATTGAATAGTCGCTGCAACTAAAGCCGAAAGAGGATTGTTGATTCTGCAGGGTCTCTCTTAGTGTTTTGGCTAGACTAACGAGTACATTGTCGCCCACCTTTGCACCGTATAAATCATTGATTTTACGAAAGTCGATAATGTCCCAGCAAACCAAGTAGCAGTGTGGGCTCCTTGAGCTTTTTATACGTACATCGAGGTGTCGAATAAATGAGCGTCGGTTCGCTAATTTGGTTAATTGATCGAATTCGGCTTCGAATTTCAATTCCGTTAGTGAGTCAATGTAGGCGTTCTTAAGTCCGTCGATCTCACTTTGTCCGGATGACCGTTTAAAGTATCTAAGTTTGAGTCCGCCAATGGAGATTTCGTGCAACAAGTCTTTGAGTGGGCGCACTAATTGATAACGTACGACCATGTGTACGATGAGCATAATGGTGAATAGTGTCGTCAAGCCACCAAGCAAGGTCTGCTGAGCGATAATGGATTTTTCCTGATTGAATTTCTTTTCGCGAATATTAACTTGAGCTAGCAAATGACGACTATTCATCTCGACTTTGATTCTGTCTTTCGTTTGTTCATAGGACTTAATGACGAACTGTGTATTTTCAATATGTTTGGTATCTGATGACGGTTCAATCAGAAGCTGCATGTTGTCATCGTCGTTGTATTTGGTGAGTAAGTTAGACAACTGCTTTAATGGACCATCTGCAATCAATATGTATCGATTGACACTGTCATTTGCACGTTTGTCTTGTGGGAGTAAGTAAGGATCGATAGCTGCAACATAAGCGTATCTGAGCTCACCACTCACTGAGATATAAGAGAAGCCTTCATGAGATAGCTCATTTTTATTAATCAACGAAGTATAGATGTCGAAGACTTTCTCATAGATGTTGTCGGGGATCTTTAACCCTTCGAAAGGGTCTGCTCGTAAAGTAGAGAGTGTTAATTTGAATTTAGGATCGACGACATAGATATTACGTTGACCAAACTGATTAACGTGACTCTGGTTTAAGACACGAAGCACTCTTTTTTCCAGCAGGGACAGGGTTGTGTAGTCACCCGGGTTTTGAATATATCGTAAGAACTGTAGGGATGAGCCAATATCTTTTACTAACAAAGATAAGCCCAGCTGTTCGTATTCAGCCGCCACGAGCGCGGTGTTCACATCCGATTGTACTTCGTCTAAGTACATGTGTTTCGCGTGGTTAGAGGCCAAGTTGTAGGTAACCATTCCGCCTATTGCAAATACGAACAATAAGGTAGGAATGAGCACAAAGTAGAGCTTCTTTAATACTGGCATTAATTATCTCAAACTGTCGACAATGCGGTTACGAATTTGAATGCTATTGGGTTCGAGTTGCTGATACAGATAGCTGCGTTCTAAGACCTCTTTGCTAGGGAAAAGCTCCGGATCATTTTGGTACTCTTGTGTCGTTAAGGCTTTCGCTTTTGAGCTTGGAGTTGCAAACCATGAATCCATTGCGTTTTGAGCTGCGATCTCGGGTTGCGACAAGAATGATAGAATCGTTGTTGCTTGTGCAGACAACTCTCCGTTATTAATCGCAGCAATGCACTCTAACCATAACGTGGTGCCTTCTTGAGGCACAGCGTAGGACCAAGAGGCATCAGGCTCCAAATCATTGAGTACATAACTGTCACCAGAATAACCGTAGGCAAGGTCGATGTTAGCAAGACGTTCGGGTTGGCGAATATAGTCGATGACGTATTCGTTGCTTTCTAGGTGTGGCTTTTGAGCTTGCAGGGTTTTATAGGCAACGCGAAGTTCCTGCTCATTATTGGTGAATGGATCAAATTGATTCGCTAACAGTGCAGTACTCACCAAATCCGTAGGTTCGTAATACATACTTATGCGGCCACTGCTGTTCGTGTCTGGTTCGAGAATAGCGTTCCAAGAGGTGGGAGTGTTTACTTTGTCACTTCGATATAAGATTCCCGCAGTCCCCCAAGCGTAGGGAATGCCATACTCGCCACATCCTTCAACCCACCGTGAATCTATGTTACCAGCAACGGATTGTTGTAACTCACTGAGATTATGAAACAGGTTCTGCTTGGCTAACGCATTGAGCTTTATACTTTCTATAATGACGAGCTCAAATGCGCCACGACGTTCGCTTAATAGCACTTCATCTCTGATCGACTCATCAGAAAAAAACTGCTGTTTCAAAGAAATGCCGTACGTGTCGCTTAGTTGGGTCACGACGCTATTGGATAGAAATTCATCCCAATTGTAGAGATAAATATCATTCTGTTGGCTAAACGCTGTGCCAGTTAAAAAGGATGATGACGCAAGAACTGAAACATAAAATGCTTTCACTGACGGATTCCTTTCCTACTTTGCTTAACTAAATCGTAGCCCAAATTTTGCGACCTGCTTCAAATTTACGACTCTTATTTTAGTACAACCTAATATATTCGATGCGCCTACTTACTTTCAGCCCGCAAATTAGGGAATAAATGAGCCTTTATAGAAAACACCAAGCTAAATCATGGCTTAGCGGTCTAAATATTAAAAAGCGTGTTATTTGGGACGTCTTTTACCTAACGAGACTGTTGAAAACGTGTTGTCTGTCTGATTCTCTTAGTATCGAAACCCTAATAATTAACCCAAAAAGCTAATTGTAGGTTAATTATGCAATAATAATGCATTAAATTTTACGATAAGGACATTGGTTTATGGATGCAGGTTTAGTCGGAATTTTTGTTACCGTGGCGATTGCTCACTTTCTAGCGTTGTTGAGTCCCGGGCCAGACTTTGTGATTGTGGTGAAGAGTGCTGTTCGAAATAAGGGAAGAAAAGCACTAGGCGTTGCATTCGGTATTGCCAGTGCGAATGCGGTTTATATTGCTTTGTGCTTGGTTGGAGTAGGGTCGATTCTAGCGGCATCCGTTTCCGTTATGATTGTACTGAAGATCATTGGTGGTCTGTTTCTTGTTTATCTTGCTGTGCAAGCGATAAGAGCGAAGAAATGTAATTACAGCAATATGGATGTTACCGAAGGAGATAGCTTCAACCAAACGACTTTTCTTAAAGAATTCATCACGGGTTTTCTATCAGGAATCCTTAATCCCAAAAACCTTTTGTTCTATTTGAGCTTATTCACGGTTGTGTTGAACAATGACATTGGCTTCATGTTTAAGTTGGGGTTAGGTGTTTGGATGACGGTGGTTGTATTTGTATGGGATGCGGCGATCATCTTCCTGTTATCTGCACCTAAAGTGCGTCAAGAGTTTACACGTGTTGCTTACTATATTGATAAAGTGACAGGAGTCATGCTGGGTCTGCTTGGCTTGACCATTGTGAAATCTGCTCTGATACGTCAGTAGATTCACCATTGCTGAGTAACCTTACGTTTGTGGCACTATACAATGCCTATGTGCCGCGAATGTGTGCTTGTTTCCTACCAGGCAGATACGTTTGATCTCTTATCTGCCCGATATTAAACCTTCTGCTTAATCCGCCTATTATTTTCATAACTCTTTGTTTATCATTCCTTACTTCTTAAATAAGTATTAATTATGTTGCTGTTGAACACTTGTAGCACGGGGTGTTTGTGCTTATTGTAGGCAACAATATTTATCCAATATAAGAGCTAGGAATTATTGTGAATTTAGATATATATCAAGTGGACTCGTTCACAACTCAAGCTTTTAAAGGAAACCCAGCTGGGGTCTGCATTTCTCAAGATCTACTTGATGAGTCACTCATGTTCTCAATCGCTGAAGAGATGGCGGTATCTGAAACCGCTTTTCTTGCGCTTAACACTATGACGCTTAAATGGTTCACTCCAGAAGTAGAAGTAAAACTGTGTGGGCATGGCACATTGGCAACCGTTCATGTAATGAAAGAGCAAGGGTTGGTTAAAACAGGTGACAGTGTTGTGTTTAACACCTTGTCGGGTGAGTTATCTGCCACAGTTTGTGAATCGTCTATCGAACTTGATTTCCCTAGCACTCAGTTGTCATTGAACTCAGAAGCTAATCTCACATTACTTGAGCACTTTGGTTTAGAACCGCACCAAATCGTTTCATTCCGAGAGTTTGATTCCAAGCAGTTAATCGAAGTTTCCAGCGAGCAAGTGTTATTGGCTCTCTCACCTAACTTTGATGCTTTAAAGAGTATTAAAGGGCGAGGCGTTGTTGTGACGGCACTTTCATCAAATTCTAAACTCGATTTTGTTTCTCGTTATTTTGCTCCATGGGTTGGGGTTAATGAAGATCCCGTTACTGGGTCGGCACATTGTGCATTGACGCAGTACTGGGCTGAAAAGCTAAACAAAAGCTGCTTCAGTGCTTATCAGGCGTCTCGTCGTGGTGGGTATATGTCGACAGAGCTATTAGCAAACGGGCGAGTAAAGTTAATCGGTTCTGCTATCACTGTGATCAGTGGTGTGTTGAAACTTTAGATTTTTATAGAAGCTTTAGAGCGCTGTTTTGTTGTAACCGCCTAGTATGTTTTATTCGATTATTCACAGTGAAAGAAGCGGCTAGGGCGTAATATTATTATTGAAGGAATCACCGTGTCAGATTTTTATCTTTCTCAAGTATTAGTCGCAATTGCTATTTGTTTCGATCTTCTGTCTTTTCAGTTTAAAGAGAGAAAGAAAATCGTTACCTGTCTGTTCTTTGCTGGCGTGCTTATTTCGAGCCACTTTATTCTTCTCGAACAATGGACAGCGGCGAGCTTAATGACGATTGCCACTATTCGCTATTTGACGAGTGTATTTTCTACATCGTCTAAGTTTAAATATTTGTTCTGTTCCATGTCAGTTGTCGCAACGGTTGTGACTTACTCGGGGCTGACAAGCATATTGAGTTGCTTTGCTTCCGTATTTCAAACCTTTGCAGCCTTCAATAAAGATGACCGCCGATTAAGAGAGTTGATGATCATCGGAACCAGCTTCTGGTTGGTTCATAATTACTTAGTTGGCTCGCCAACAGCGGTTCTGATGGAAGCCCTGTTTATCTGCAGTAACTTGGTGGGCTATTACCGTTTTTATTTCAGAAAGAGTGCTGCTGCTTAGGTTTTACAGTGCAGTTAAAGTCCAGGTTGTTAATCAATTCAATGCTAGCTAGGAGAGCTTGATGCCAAACATTTACAATGATGTTCCTTCATCAATACCCAATGAAATATTCAATGACCTGATTGCCAACGACGGTGTTCGAATCGAAAGGATATTGTCGCATGGACATAGCTCACCAGAAGAGGGTTGGTATGACCAAGATGAGAATGAATGGGTGATGGTGATTGAAGGTAAAGGTGTCATCGAGTTTGAAGATGGACGCGTTGTTACTTTATCAAAAGGGGATTACATCAACATCGCTGCACGAGAAAAGCACAAGGTCATTGGTACGGACAAAGACATGGTGACGATCTGGTTGGCTGTGTTTTATCGTTGATATCTTGTTCTAAAGCTGAGGCTGTTGAATACAGGTTACAGAGCCTGTTGAGTTTGGACTATTGAGCCTGCTGATTCAGCTGTCAATTTGCACCTCTGAAAGAACTTAAGACAAAAAGGAGTATGTCGTGGTTAGAATTCGAAACTATCAAGCGAGTGATGATAAAGCACTGTGGGAGATCTTCTTTCATACCGTACGTAACGTGAATGTTCGAGATTATTCTCAACAGCAAGTAGAAGCTTGGGCACCCAGTAGCTTTGACTTTGCGTTATGGCAAAAGCGTATGAATGGGGTACAACCCTTTGTGGCTGAACTCGATGGTTGCGTAGTTGGCTATACTGACCTGCAACCAAGTGGCTTGATTGATCACTTTTTCTGTCACCACGAATACCAAGGGAAGGGGGTAGGGAAAGCGTTGATGGAGCATGTTTTCACTGTGGGTCGAGTTCGTGGTATATCGAGATATTTCTCTGAAGTAAGTATTACCGCAAGGCCTTTCTATGAGCATCTTGGTTTTAAGGTGGTGAATGAACAGGAAGTTGAAATGCGTGGTGTAAAGCTGACCAATTACGTGATGGAAAAGGTTGTGCCTTCAGACGAACGGTAATCTAATTTTTGTTACAGTTTTCACTTGCTTTTGGTTCTCTTCTTAAAGAAAAATCATCACTTTAGCGATAATATTCACTGAAACTAATTTGAGTGAAGGAAGTAACGTGGGAATTGAAGCTTTAGCGTTTGTGATGGACGCATTAATAACCGCATGCTGCATGTATATCGCCTCCAAAATGTCTTTCGTGGTCGCAGACTTTAAATCCCTTCTTACTATTGCTGTAATCGTTGCTTTGGTGTCATTGATTCCGACAGTGGGCTGGGTGTTGGGGTTGATTCTGTTTGTGTTCCTTCTCGGGAAAGCAACGCACTCTAATATTGGTGATTGCATCTGGGTGGTGGTCTTCACGAAGGTGGTGTCGATGGCGGCATTTCTAATATTCGGCCGCTTGTTTGTGTAACTCGGGTTCTTGTCGATATAGTTCTTGTTGATATAAAGGTAGCCTCGGTTGGTTTGAGACCGTTATTAACTTTTTAATTAAAAGATGAAAAGGGCGTGACCTGTCACACCCTCTTAAAACCTTTGACTGATGTTGTATTTCTTATTTAGGCAACAGCACAGCGTCAATCACATGGATAACACCATTGCTAGCCTCAACGTCTGGCATAATAACTTTGGCGTTGTCTATCATTACGTTGCCGTCATCTATCGCTATCATTACCGCACTGCCTTGAACCGTCACTGCACTATTTAACTTCATAACTTCAGCTGCCATGATTTTACCTGGTATTACATGGTATGTGAGCACTGCAACTAGTTTGTCTTTATTTTCTGGCTTCAACAACATGTCGACCGTTCCTTCTGGTAACGCAGCAAATGCCTCATCAGTGGGAGCCAATACGGTGAAAGGGCCTTCGCCTTTCAATGTATCAACTAAGTCCGCTGCTTTTACTGCCGCCACTAAAGTATTGAAAGAGCCGTTTTCCGCCGCAACATCAACGATGTCTTTCTTCATCTCGTGGTGGTTAGCGTGAGCAAAAGCCGTAAAAAGAAGCGTCGCAACTAGCACTGATGTGGTTTTGATTAATTTGTTAAACATATTGTCTTCCTTTGAGTTTTGTCCGTTATTTTCGAGAAGTACTACGAAAGCTTAAAAGCGATAGATCAACTTATTGCACCTTTGAACCTATTTTTTAGATACCCAATTCGTCAGTTGAATAAATGTCTCCGTTAAATAGTTGTTATAATTTCAATTTAATACATATAGTTAACGGGTGATTATTCAATTAATGGATGTGAATATGAGGTTTGTTTTACCAGTTGTATTTTCGGCATTCGCTTCAATGCCAGCTTATAGTGGCCTTGCACCAACGGAAGGCTTCAGTGGTAACTTCAGTGTATTGGCCGGTTTCTACTCTGACAGTAGTAATTTGAGTACTGAACAAGATTCGAATCAAGCCACCAACACCCAGGAAGGGGAGAGTGAAAACCAAGGGCTACTCGGCTTTTTGGGTACTGTTCAATATACTTTTGGCGAATCGCTGACTCACCAAGTGTATGCGGGTACAACACGAGAGGATATTGCAACAGGTACCATTGCGTTTGAGATCGGTTATCGATATCAACTTTCTGGTGGCACCATATTGGATTTTTCTGTTCTTCCTACGCTTGTCTCGGGTAAGGCTTGGTCTGATCCTTACGCGGTTGGCGTTAATCGAAACGAAACCGATTTAAAAGGTAATGTTGGGCGATTGCAAATGACCAACATAGGCGGCACTGGCTTTCGAACGGATTTCGCGATTGGTGAGTCCGACGTTGATGATGAGCTGTCTGGGACTTCATTGGGGCTATCTGCTGAAGAGATAGCACTGCTTAATAGGGAACGAACCTATGTGTATGCCAAAGCAGGATACCCTTTCATCTTAGCTAACCAAGCGGGTGTGTTCGTTCCATCCATGGTGTATTTCCACTCTGATGCGGAAGGCGGAGCGTTTAGCTTTGATAGTTACGGTATTGAATTAAACTACGCCAAGAAGATTGGCCGCCACGGTTTTGTTGTCACGTTGGATGCACATGATCGTCAGTACGATGAAGCGAACCCAATCTATGGAAAAGCGCGTGAAGAGAACGAATACGGTGCTTTTTTAGCGTATGAGTTTGGTGGTTTGATGGGCTATAAAGATTGGGCATTCATTACTTTATTGGGCTTAAGAAGCATAGATTCTAATACCGATTTCTATAACTCCGAGCAAGTATTAGCGAGTGTGGGTGTGGATTATAAATTCTGATATTCACACTATGTTAAAAATACTCATCAAAGCAGAAGTTAAAGTTCAGTCTTTCTATTTATTTAATTATTTCGGGCACTTACATCTTTAAAGGTTGTAGGTGCCCGTTGCTATCCGTAATATGAAAATTAGCTTATGGACAAAAATAATATGATAAGGAAGCGCTTTGGAAATACAAATTAGACATCTTGAACCCACCGATAACCAAGATATTTTTGATATTTATCGACACTCGTCAGTTTCAGAAAATACCTCACAAAAGCCTTATCTTAGTTCTGATCAAGTGGAGCGACTGTTTGGCCATTCAGACCATTTCACTCTGGTTGCGGAAGTATCCGGTAAAGTAGTGGGCCACATTACTTTATTCATGACCACCAAGGTGAGAGACAGACATTGCGCTGGTCTTGGTATTGCTATTCACCCGGATATGCATGGTAAAGGGGTCGGTAAGGCGTTAATGCAAGAAGCGATCAATCAGGCGGATAACTGGCTTAACCTCGTGCGTCTTGAGTTAGAGGTTCATGCTGACAACCACGCCGCTATTGCTTTGTATGAACGTGTAGGTTTTCAGTTAGAAGGAACAAAAAGGCTGAGTACGTTCAAAGCGGGTAAGTACATCGATGTGTTACTGATGTCGAGAATTCGACCGGATTATCGTTGAGAGTGACTTAACTCAGTTTAGTTGAAATTGGCCAATAAGATAGTGATTAAACAAAGCCCTTAAATCATTGCTTTTTAGGGCTTTTATACGAATATAGCGTTATTTGTTGTCGATACCGAAACCATTGCGCAGCGCAAATTGAATCAGTTCGGTATGGTTGTCGAGTTCCAAAATATCCAACATGCGGTATTTGTGTGACTCAATGGTTCTAGGGCTTAAAAAGAGGATCTCCGCACATTGCTTTGCGGTGTAACCTTGTGCCAATTGAGTTAGAACTGCACACTGCCTTTTGGTCAGCAATAATAGCTTTTCACTCTCGTTAATATTATTGGTTTCATCGCTGGTGACACTACGAGTCATTTTGGAGTGCTGCCAAAAACAGAGCCAGATGTCACTCAGCAATTTGATTCGCTTCATGTCAGCCTCTTCAATTGGCTTATCGTAACGACTGAACCGTGAGAAGCCGATCGCTCCCCACTGTTGACCAAACAGCGAAAGGCTTACAATCCTATGCCAATGAGCACCTTCTTCATAAAGTACACGTAACGGGTCGAGTTTATGGTTCTTTAGTGTTTCCTCAGGGAACAACTGCCAACACTCTTTTGAACGTAAAAGCTTTAGGTAATCAAGATAATTGCCTTTTAGAAAGCGTTCCATTTCAAGCGCTGGAGTATCTGTTTGGGATACGGAAATACTTTTTCCTGTATCCAGAAGAATCATTGAGTTTGGAAACAGGGTAAGTCTGTCGAGCTTAAACCAAGCGAGCGCTTCTCTTGCCAGTAAGAAAAAAGTGCTATCGAAATCTTTGGGTTGGCATGCGGTCAAAGTGTTGGTTTGGTGAGAGAGGAGATCCTCAAAGCTCGCGAATTGGTTATCTTTCATATTGACCGTCTTTTATGGTTTTAGACAAAGTAGCGGCAATAGCTAAAGTGTGTCAACCTAATGTTAGAATGATGTTCGGAATAAAGTGTGGCGAGTATTCTTAAATGCTACTGAGTAATTTATTAGTTTTATGGAGAAACGATTAGTGAAATTCACACTGAACTCTGTATAGTAGCAACCGTTTGCTTCGTATAACCCCAATGATATGGTTTGGGGGTCTCTACCAGCTCCCGCAAAGTGCTGATTACGAAGGGTTTAGATCACAATTGTGTTCTTACTCTTTGTAATGGCGTTCAAGAAAACCTCCTGTCTATTATTCAGAGTAAGTGCACACCTAAAATCCATAGTAGGTGAAATATGAACGCATTTATTCAAGGGCTTCCAAAAGTAGAGTTGCATTTACACATTGAAGGTTCGCTCGAACCTGAGTTACTTTTCCAACTTGCTCAACGCAACGGCATTGATCTGCCTTATTCGTCCCCAGAGCAGCTAAGACGCGCATACGAATTTGATGATTTACAGTCATTTCTGGATATCTATTATCAAGGTGCTGATGCACTGCGCACAGAACAGGATTTCTACGACTTAACATGGGCTTATCTAGAACGCTGTAAAGCCGACAATGTTATCCATACTGAAATTTTCTTTGACCCTCAGACACATACCGATCGTGGCATTGCATTCGACACCGCTATTAACGGCATTCATCGTGCGCTTGAACAGGGTCATAAAGAGTTGGGCATCACATCTCAAATCATCGCATGTTTTCTGCGTCATTTATCTGAAGAGAGCGCCATTCGAACGTTCGCCGATGTGTTGCAGCATCAAGACAAGATCGTCGGGGTTGGGCTTGATTCTTCCGAATTAGGACACCCACCAGAGAAGTTCAAGCGTGTATTCCAACAGGCAAAACAAGCGGGTTTCTTAACGGTGGCGCATGCAGGAGAAGAAGGGCCTGCTCAAAATATTGTCGATGCGATTGAAATGCTCAGCGTGAGCCGAGTGGATCATGGTGTGCAGTGTATGACCGACGAAGTTCTGATAGCCGAATTGATTGAAACCAAAATGCCGCTGACCGTGTGCCCACTGTCTAATATTAAATTGCGTGTATTCGATGAGATGGAAGACCACAATATTGTTGAGCTGTTAAGACGAGGCGTAGCGGTGACGATTAACTCGGACGACCCTGCATACTTTGGTGGTTATATGTCGGATAACTTTAACGCGGTGAGCTTAGCTCATGAGATGACGGAGCAAGAGCTTGCTCAATTTACTTTAAATGCAATAGAAGCGAGCTTTATTGAAGAATCATTGAAACAGCAATATCGTGATGTTGTTTTGGCGTATCTCGCTTAAGTCAAAAGTCAAAAGTTAAAAGTTTCAGTATGAAGCTAAAGGCGAAGTTTAGGGTATAGGTGAATGCGAACGAGCTCTCGGCATTCTGCGATTTAGAAAGCTTAAACGGCCAACAAGTATTGGTCGTTTTTATTTTGGTTCTCAAGCGGGTTCTGAGCTAGATAAGTGGCTTAAGACATTAAGAAATATGATTTTATTTGGGTAAAAACATCTTGTCTTAAGCTTTAATGAACTACATTTAAACGAGGTGTAGATATACAGTGTCACGCTGTATTGAAATAGAGATCAACTTAAGCATAAGCATAAGCATAAGCGTATAAAAGCAGACACAGAGATTGTCTGAGGAGGAACAAACTGTTGTTAGATCCAACAATCAGTGAACAAATACAATGGCCGTGTGAATTGTCTGCGGACTTGATAGAAAGCTTGCTTGATATTGCCATTTTTAAATCGGGTGTCGACAGCTTTGAGATTACAAAAAAGTTTCAGAATTTGCCCGGCGTCTTTTATATTTTAAGTGGCTCCGCTGGAATCTGTTTTTCTACAGAAAACATGAAAAGCTTATCTGGTGGTGTTATTGGAAGGGGAGATTGGATGGGTGCTTTGTCTATACATGCTGACTACAACCTCTTTGCAGTGGCAGAAGAAGTCGAGCCTATCACTATGGTACTTTTTCCTGCAAGTAAGGTATTAGAGCTCGCAGAGCGGAAGTGCATGGTTTACAAATGGCTACTTCACTGTGGAACCAAAGCGCAATCTATTTGGATGCAGGCTTACTTATCCTCGATTCATGAAAAAGAGCAGAAAACCATTTACGTCTTGTTGGAACTTGCGGCACGCCAGACCAATATCGCGGGGGCAACCGTCAGCATTAATATTTCACAAATTCAATTGAGTTCGATAACTGGCATATCAAGACCTAGGCTAAACGAAGTTCTTAAAGGGATAGAGCAGCAAGGCTTGGTTAAGATACAAAGAGGAAAGGTGTTTATCACCGATGTTAAGGGCTTGTATGAGCATATTTCACCGATGAATTTGATGATACGAGATCCTGTTGCTGAAATTAAGGCATGAATCTTTAACACTACGAGCTAACGTTTGGATTACTAGATTTTCAGTGTTTATTAGATATTTCAAAAAATTATGCACAGTGTTCTTTTAGGAACATACATTACAAGAGAACATCTATAATGTTCAGTCTAGATTTATAAATTGAATTAGAGCGGAATAGAATTGTTATGAAAATGGCTGTATTGGAATATAAAGTATTGGGGCTTGGTGATTGGATTAAAACAACGGTTTCTAGCCGCTGTGCGCACTTACTGGCTGCAGAATACAAAGCGCTAGGATGGCCAACAAAAGTAGATGGAAAAGTGTTATCGACTGAGTCTGCTTAATCTATATAAGCCTAAATCATCTAGATGAAGACAAAAAAGAAGCTGGCAGTGCGCCAGCTTCTTTTTTTTAAATTAAGACCATTGAGCTACTTGTTCACGTAGTCTTTGAATTTCTGCTTGGTTTCAGCATCCGCTTTTTCGTACCAGAAATACAACATTTCTTCAGCTGTAGTCGCCGTATTTCCGTCAATCTTTGCTGGAAGCGTTACGGGTTGTACTACAGCAGCCGCTGCACCCGCGCTAGCACCTAGTGTAAGTGCTGCGATGCCGCCTTTTTGGTTGTATTCTTTAGCTTCTTGAGGGTATTTACGACCAATCTGCATGCCGTCTTTGATTAGCTTGTCTTGCTTAACACTGATTGCGTTTTGGTTCTCATCAACCAATTTCCAATCTAGCTTCTCCAAGCCTTTCTTTGCTTCAGCTGTATTACGGTATTTAGGCATATCAAACGTTAATGCGGCGTCAGTCGCGCTAAAGGTTGCAATAATAGCGTCGCTATCAATGAACTCACGATCGTTGCCTTTATCAAAAGCAAGTTGATATTGGAATACGATTTGATTTTGACCGTCTGGAACGGTTAGCGTTTTATAAGAAGAGAATAAGCTACCATCGAGATCTGGCTTAGCTTCGTTGACCGCTAGAATATCAACACTTGATGGAACTTGGATCTCAACGTCAGCTAACACGTGTGGTGCTACGATAATTGTGGAAAGCAGCGCGATGGATTGTAATGTTTTCATAATCATACAGTTGTTTATGGATAGTTAAATTACAATCTCATGCAGAACGAAGTATTTCAAGTTACCTTGTCTCGATTTGGTAAAATTCACCGAAACTTAACCTAAGCCTAATTCTTGAACGTACGAAACGTGTTTTTTTCGTTCGTATTATGGTGTGGCCTCAACGTTTTCTCTTCTGGATTATCTAAATCGCTCTCTTGAGCGCTTCGAAGCGACTGCAGAGTGATATACATAGGAACGAGAGCAGATACCCAAATGGCATAAATCGTAATCACTCGGTTGAAGGCGACGAACCAGGTTTCACTGCCCGCACTAGATAGGTAGTAGCCAATGAGCGTAAGCAAGGTGCAGGTGATAGCCCACATGACTGTGGAGGTTGGATCTTTCGTTGTTGCCGCCAGCAATACTATCGTAACGTAGGGAACGGCCATAGCAATGCCTAAAGGTACATGACAATCGACGGCGAAAATGATGGTTGCACCAAGGGCTAAGAGCATATTTGATCGCGTATTGGGTAAATTAAAGTTCCATGTCATGTGATATCTCACTTAGCCCGTTTTACGTTGTTGATTGAGCTTGTTTATTAGGCGCGTAGCTTGATGGCTATTGACCATCAGGCGGTTGATCAGTTGTTGGAGCAACTCGGCTTCTGGCATGACGTGTTGATCGGCTATCTGTTCGGCTGAGCTCGCGAGTTCAAGTACTTCGTTCATTTCATATCTTGCGGCAATCTCTTTAACCGCCTTCAATGTTCTGGAGAGGTCATCCTGTTTAGCGTCCGAAAATAGCTCTATCAACTCATCGATTTCGTTTTCTAGCTCATCAACGAGAGACGTTAAGCATTTGAGCTTCTCGTCTGATTTGAGATCATCTTGTGCCAATACTTGGCTACGCGACAGTTCTTCTTCTGTGAGTGGCAGTTTATTTTGGGGATGACGCGTTAACATGGTGATGTTGCTTGCACCTTTGGTTAAAAGGTTATGTTCGTTAGCCAAGTTATGTCGGTTACCCTCAAATTGATCATGAAACTCATTGATGGCGTTTTGTAAGCTGTTTTTCTGTAATGGTTTGGTGAGAACAAAATCAGCCCCTGACATGATAAATTCATCGTGTGCTTCTTTAAATACGTCGGCTGTGCATGCGAAAACTACGGTAGTCAGCTTGAGTTCGTTACGAATTTTTTGAATCGCTTCAATGCCGCTCATGTTCGGCATGTGGTTATCCATGATGATCAGGTCATATTGGTTTGAAACTAATTTATCTAAGGCTTGTAAACCGTCGTAGGCGTTCTCAACCGTTAAGTTGATAGATTCACAGAACTTCCTAATCACCATTGCGTTGATCTTGTTGTCTTCGACTAACAATACTGAGAAGTCATCGAGAGTCTTATTGGTTTTGGTTGGCGTTTGATCGATGACTTGTTCTTCAAGTTCGTGCATTTCAAGCGGAAGCGAGATAGCAAATCGAGTGCCGAAATTAAGCCGGCTGGTAACCGTGATGGTGCCACCCATCAGTTCGACTAACTGCTTAACAATGGAAAGCCCTAATCCTGTCCCGCCAAACTTACGGGTCGTTGAGATCTCGGCTTGTTCAAATGCCGTGAATATATGGTCGGTCTTGTCTTCTGCGATGCCAATACCTGTATCAGTCACTAAGATATTCACGCTTGGTGGGGTGGTTGGTGCAATCAAGAATTCCACTTCAACCTTTCCTGACTCAGTAAATTTGACGGCATTCCCTGCTAAATTAAATAAGATCTGACGTGTACGTGCAGAGTCACCAATCAACTGAATATGGGTAGGGATGTTATCTTTAATGGTAAAAGCGAGGCCTTTGTCTTCTGCAAGAGGCGTCAAGGTTTTATCAAGATGTGTCACCACATCTGCCACTGAGAAAGGGCTATATTCAAGCTCCATTTTTCCTTGCTCAACCTTAGAAAAGTCAAGAATATCATTCAATATGGTGACAAGATGCTGGCCTGAATCGATGATGATCTGTGCTTGTTGACGGGTATCGGCGCTTTGCGAGTCCTCTTTGATTATTTGAGCGATACCTAGTACGCCATTCATCGGCGTTCTTAGCTCGTGACTCATGGTGGCAAGGAATAAGGACTTCGCTTCGTTGGCTTTTTCTGCTTTGTCTGCGGCTTCTTGATAGGCAAGGTTGTTTCGTTTTAATTCAAAGACTCGGAAGATAAATATGGCGAACGAGAAAGCGAAGGTTAATAGCGCGAGTGTGATGATAAGTTTGACAATCACGCCTTCTAGTTGGTCTTGAAGGTCGGTGAATTGATGTTCAATTTGCTCAAGATACTCCATGTTATGCACCGAAAGAACTTGAGATAACAGTACCTTTTGTTGCTGATTGAGTTCAGCGAACGTTTTAGACAGGTCCGCCAACTCTGAGCTAATCTCTTGATGTTGAATTTGGCTCCCTGAAAATAACACACTAGCAAGTAACTCACTTTGAATGTTGAGCTCCGGTGTAGAGAGAACATTTAGTTTTTCTGAATCATGTCCCCTTGCTGCTTCTCGATGGTTTGCTGAATGACTATCAATGAGTTGCAGCGTTAGGGATTGCAGTATGAACTGACGAGCGACACTCACCCGACGAGCTTGTCGAGCGTATCGACATTGGCTATCGAGGCCTTGTGGAAATGCTCAAGTAATTGGGTGGTTTGTAAGTCTTGAAAGAACGTTGAGTGGATGCTTTCCCCCTTATAGCTATCCTTGAGCTCTTGCAGTTCTATTTCTAGTCTGACTAAATCAGCCGATATTTGGTAAGGGTTCGAAATGTCAGCGAGAGCAGCGTTGGTTATCTGATCGCGCATTTCTAAAACTTCATGCCCCAGCTCTCGAACAGATTCTCCATATTCCGATACTTTCTCGTGTTCAGAGTAGGTCAATATAATTAAGCTAACCAAAGCCAAGAATAGCGAGAAAAACAGCAAAAAGATGAGTCTGATTTTATTCATTTTCAAACTCCACTAACATCTGAGGGCGGCTGCCCGTTAAGGTTTCTAGAAATGTTTTAATCTCACTAATGGTTTGCTTTTCAAACGTTTTACCGAGTTGGCTTTCACCCATGATTTTGATGGCTTCCTCTAACGTTTCAGTTTGACCATCATGAAAATAGGGGGCAGTGATCGCCACGTTTCTTAAACTGGCGACACGGAAGAGGTGCTTGTCTTGTGGTTGTCCTGTAAACATAAATCGACCTTGGTCTTCACTTCGTTCTGAGCCCGTTTTTGATAATCCAAAATAGCCAAATCGCATCACCATGCCTCCACCAATATTGGTACCTTGGTGACAACGAATGCAGCCTTGTTCTTGAAAGGCCTCCCAGCCTCGCTTGGCCTTATCAGACAACGCTGAATGATCGCCTCGCAAGTACTGGTCGAAAGGAGAATCAGGCGTGGTTAGCCCTTGCATGAACTCAATAAGTGCAGCCTTAATCGAAGCTTCGTTGATGGTTGTCGATTGTTCTTTGAATAGGCTGATGTAAGTCTCCGATTGAGAGACATAGTCCGTAATGTGTTTCCAGTTTGAATCCATTTCGTCAACGTTGTGTACTGGACCATCGATTTGATCGCCAAGGTTATTCACCCGACCATCCCAAAAAAATCGGTAGTTAAAGGCAGCGTTAAAAACGGTGAGTGAATTTCGCATTCCCGCTCCATTTACGCCAATGGAAACAGGAGTCACTTCGGCGCCATTGGTTTGTAGACTATGACAACTTTCACAGCTGACACTTCGGTTCGACGATAAGTTAGGGTCTTTGAATAGCGCCCAACCTATCTTGGCAAGTTCATTGTTAATCTCGGTCGAATCTGGAATTGGGAAGATTTGTTGATCTGGAAATGCCGCTTGTTGGGCATCTTGTGACTCTGTGTTTGAGTCTGTGTTTGAGTCGTGTTCTGAAGAGTATGAATCATCATGGTCGTTTGCATGAGAGTGATTTTCTTGGTGCTCAAATGAGGCGTGCATCTTTAAAGAAGCGGCGTCATAAACCAGTAGGCCTATTGAAACGCAAATGACAGTGATGCTTATTACTGCTAAATATGGCGTTTTCATAGTATTAGTTCCATCTAGTTTAGATAATTTTGGCAAGTCAGAATCCTTCTGATTTAAACCTTATTCACCCTGTGGATGAGAGGTGCATATTTATAAACTTAGTTTCATAGTGGTGATGTTGCAAGAAGATGGTGTAACAAGAGGATAGGAGAAAGATGAAGTCATTGAATCGTTGAATGGCAAGGAACAGGGATCGTTAGAAACAACGCGTTACGTAGGGTAAGTTAGTGACCTAACGGTCAATTCGAAAAGACCTTGTTGTATAAAACTCGGATTTTTAAGATACAGATACAGATACAGATACAGATACAGATACAGATACTGATGCAGATACAGAAAACAAGTGCCAGACGTAGAAAAACCGTGGTAACTGCATAGAGTGACCACGGCTTTGGTATTACATCATGTACTTTCTAAACTGCTTGAATTACATGGTCTAGAAGGACTTATTTAGCTTGCGCTGCTGCCGCTTCTAATTGCTTAAGTTTACCTTGAAGCATGTAAGCATTTTGGTTGAAGTTACCAGGGTTCAACACTTGGCTTTGCTGCATAGGATAGTCAGGTAGCGTGTTCATGAACTCTTGTACTTTGCCGCCTACTGGTACGAATAACCACATGTTGTCTGCCATCCAGCGTAGGTACATGCCCGATTCGTGTGGTGCTTTTTCGAATGGGTCAGCACGTAGATGAACAACTTGAGGCCAGTTTGGTTGGAAGCGAACTGCATCAACAATGTTACCGTCCATTACTGCGAACGAAATCTTGAAGTCATTCCAACGAACTGCGTTTAGCTCAGCGTTAGCAGAGAAGTAAAGCATGCTGTCACGAGGGCCTTTCTCTTCTTTGCCTTGGAAGTAAGGTAGGAAGTTGTAACCATCTAGGTGAACACGCCAGTTTTTACCGTTGTAAGTTGCACCTTTATCAGACGCAAGTTTCTCAACCACTTTATCATCACCAGCGGCTGCTAGTAGAGTAGGGATCCAGTCTTGGTGCCCCATGATATCGTTGATCTTAGTTCCCGGTTTGATAGTGCCAGGCCAGCGAACTAGCTGAGGAACACGCATACCGCCTTCGTACGTTGTACCTTTTTCACCGTGGAAGTAAGTAGCACCACCATCAGGCCAAGATACCGTTTCTGCACCGTTATCGGTCGAGTAGATGACGATAGTGTTGTCTGCGATTTTAAGCTCATCAAGCTTGTCTAGAAGGATACCCACTTGGTCATCGTGCTCTAACATGCCATCAGCGTAGATGCTGATACCAGATGCGCCTTGGTATTTTTCTTGTAGACGAGTCCACACGTGCATACGAGTCGTGTTGTGCCAAATGAAGAATGGTTTGTCAGCTTTCACTGCTTTTTCCATGAATGCTAGAGATTCTTCTAGGAACTCTTCATCCGCATGCTCCATACGCTTACGCGTCATAGGGCCTGTATCTTCAATCTTACCGTCAGAAGTCGATTTGATTACACCACGAGGGCCAAAGTTCTTACGGAACTCAGGATCTTTAGGGTAGTAGTAAGTCTCTGGCTCTTCTTCCGCGTTTAGGTGGTACAGGTTACCGAAGAACTGGTCAAAACCGTGGTTCGTTGGAAGGTGTTTGTCTTGGTCACCCATGTGGTTCTTACCGAACTGAGCTGTCATGTAGCCTTGTTCTTTAAGAAGGTCTGCGATCGTTGGAGCCCAATCAGGGATACCGTGGTCCGAACCTGGCATGCCGATAGTCAATAGACCAGTACGGAAAGGTTCTTGACCGGTTAGGAATGCAGCACGACCAGCAGTACACGATTGTTGACCGTAGTGGTCAGTAAATAGTGCGCCTTCGTTAGCAATACGGTCGATGTTAGGTGTTTCGTAACCCATCATACCGTTGTTGTATGCACTGATGTTGAATACACCAATGTCATCACCCCAGATAGCAAGAATGTTTGGTTTTTCTGCTGCTGTTGCCGCTGAAGAAGCTGCTAATAAGCCAACACCTAATGCTAGTTTATTAATTTTAGTACCCATAAGGACTCCGATTCACTTTTAAGATTAATGCGTTAGAACAACGCATCGATGAGTAAATGTTATTCTCAAAATTCCGTTACGTCCTTTTATAGTGCTTATAACCAATCGTTATGATGTATGGTTAACTTGCTGATTAAATTGAATTTAGGCTGATGGTTACCAGAAACCCTTAGATAACATGTGTGATCCTTATCATGTTTGTCGCCGTAAACCTTATCGATAACTTCTGCACCTGTATCTGAATAAAAAATGACAAAAAGATTAATAGCTTAGCGAACCTCGCGCATGCTTAAAAAATGGACTATACGTTGTAGGGCAGGATGCAAATAACTTACGAAGAGGTTTCTATGACAGCGAAATATGGCGTTAAGCGTCGTTTAGCAATTTTGGGTACGGCGATGATGGCGGCTTCCACCACCACATTCGCAGCTGAAAAACCAAATATTCTCGTGATTTGGGGGGATGATATTGGACAGTCTAATGTTAGCGCGTACACCTTTGGTTTAATGGGTTACAAAACGCCCAATATTGATAGCATCGCCAAAGAAGGGATGATGTTTACCGATTATTACGCTGAACAATCGTGTACTGCGGGTCGCTCTACCTTTATTACGGGACAAAGTGTATTACGAACAGGTTTGAGTAAAGTAGGTTTGCCGGGCGCAGACATTGGCTTGCAAGCGGAAGACGCGACAATTGCAGAAATGCTGAAACCTATGGGTTACATGACAGGTCAATTTGGTAAAAACCACCTTGGCGACAAAGATGAATTCCTTCCAACAGCACACGGGTTTGACGAATTTTTTGGCAACCTTTACCACCTGAATGCTGAAGAAGAACCAGAGAATGAAGATTACCCAACCGATCCTGAGTTTCGTAAGAAGTTCGGTCCGCGTGGTGTTATTAAGTCATTCGCTGATGGCAATATTGAAGATACGGGTCCACTGACGCGTAAGCGTATGGAAACGGTCGATGAAGAAACACTAGACGCGGCACTTGATTTCATGGATCGCGCAGTGAAAGCTGACAAACCATTTTTTGTTTGGTGGAACGCAACACGTATGCACTTTAGAACGCACGTGAAAGCCGATAGTAAAGGTGTGACCGGTGTCGGTAATTACGCTGATGGTATGGTTGAGCATGATCGACACGTTGGGCAACTATTGAAGCAAGTGGATGAGTTGGGAATCAAAGACAACACCATCGTTTTCTACTCAACGGATAACGGCCCACACATGAACTCTTGGCCTGATGCGGGTACAACCCCGTTCCGTGGTGAGAAAAACACTAACTGGGAAGGCGCATACCGTGTACCAGCAATGGTCCGTTGGCCTGGTAAGATTGAACCTGGAACCGTATCCAATGAAATCATGCACCACATGGACTGGATGCCAACCTTCGTTGCCGCTGCTGGTGATGACCAAATCAAAGAGAAATTGCTGAAAGGTCATACTGCCGGTGATAAAACGTTTAAGGTTCACTTAGATGGTTATAACTTCCTTCCTTACCTAACGGGTGAAGAAGAAAAAGGCCGTCGTTCAGAGATCTTCTACTTTACCGATGATGGCGATTTAGCGGCGCTTCGTTACAACCAATGGAAAGCGGTGTTCATGGAGCAACGTGCAACGGGTACCATGCAGATTTGGTCAGAACCGTTCGTGACGTTACGTCTTCCTAAGCTGTTTAACCTGCGTATGGACCCATACGAAAACGCAGATATTACTTCGAATACCTATTATGACTGGTTGTTAGACCATGCTTATATGTTCGTTCCTGCGCAAGCGTATGTAGGCGAGTTCTTAGAAACGTTTGCCGAATACCCACCACGCCAAAAAGCAGCAAGCTTTAGCTTGGATCAGGTTATGGAGAAACTTCAAGAGAACCATAATAAGTAAACTATTGCCTTAGCTAAACTGATAACACGAAAGAGCTCCTAGGAGCTCTTTTTTTTATGCGCATATCGATGAGTAAATCCCGGTCGTGAATATGAATCACAACTATCGTGCTCATTGCCACTAAATAATTGTATTTTAGTCGTTTTTACGTCTACCTTAGTAAGCATAAGGATGTATAAAAACAAGGAATGTTATGTCTGCATGGTTGTGCTCGCTAGTGAACGGATTGAAACACCAGAGAGTCGCAGTATTATCCGTAATCTTGTCTCCACTTATGTTGTCGCTGTTCAGTTTGAGCACCTATGCCAACGAGCAAGATCCTAATAGCAACACTGAGGCTTCAAAGCTCAGTTCTGTAGCTTCACACGCTAGCTCTGATGTTTTACCTATCGGCTCTAAAGCCACGTATGTCGGTTCGGAAGCTTGTGTTGATTGTCATAGTGAAGAAGTCGAAGCGTGGCAGGGCTCTCATCATGACATGGCGATGAAACACGCTACAGATGAATCTGTATTAGGCGATTTCAACGATCAAACGGTCACTCATGGCGGTAAACCCAACCGATTTTTTCGCAAGGGTGAAGAGTTCTGGGTCAATATCGAAGGCCCAGACGGGCAATTCAAAGATTACAAAATCAGCTATACCTTTGCCTTTGAACCATTACAACAGTACATGGTTGAGTTTGAAGACGGTCGAGTACAGTTGATTCCTTTCGCTTGGGACTCTCGCACTGAGGGCGAAGGCGGTCAACGTTGGTTTAACCTCTACCCGGATACCACCAACACTGATGAATTCTACTGGACCAATAGCGGTCAAAACTGGAACTTCATGTGTGCTGATTGCCATTCAACGAACCTAGAGAAAAACTACGACAGCGCGAGTAATACCTATAACACTACTTGGTCTGAGATTAATGTCGGTTGTGAAGCCTGTCATGGCCCTGCAAGCGAGCACGTTAAACAAGCCCAGCTAGCAAAAGCTAACGGCGGAAAGGATGCTCAAGTCTCGGCGCATTATGGTTTTGATCGCGACTTGTCGAAGTCGGTCAAAGAGTGGATCTACCAAGAGGGCAACTCAACCCTGCAACCAAAAGACATCATCCATACCAATCAAGTTCAAACCTGTGCGCAATGCCACAGCCGACGTACTCAGTTAAATGAAACGGGTGACCACGTGAACGGGTCTTTCTTTGATAAGTATCGTCTAAGTTTGATTACTCCTGAGCTCTACCACAACGACGGTCAAATCTACGATGAAGATTACGTTTACGGATCTTTCTTGCAATCAGTGATGGCTGAAAAAGGCGTCACATGTACTAACTGTCACGATCCACATACTGCAGAACTGAAAATTGCCGAAGAAGCGGTGTGTAGCCAATGTCACATTGCATCAGAATACACGCCTGAAAAGCACACATTCCATGAAGCGAATACCGAAGCTTCACAATGTACGACTTGTCACATGCCAGAAACGACTTACATGGAGGTCGACCCAAGACGTGACCATAGTTGGCATATCCCGCGTCCTGATATTAGCCAACATATTAAAACGCCGAACGTGTGTACTAGCTGTCATGAAGACCAAACTGACCAGTGGGCAGATAAGCAAATCGGTGAGTGGTTCCCAGATTCTAAGTATCGTAATCAGCAGCATTTTGCCGTTGCCTTTTATGCTGACTCAATAGGGCACAGAGGGGCAGAGGATGCGTTGGCATACTCGGCTCAGGACTCTAGCTTAAGCAATATCATTCGTGCATCGAGCTTAGAACGTTTGGGCGGCAATACGGGTAAGAATACGCTTATCTCGCTAGCAAGAGCGGTGAAACATGATGATGAAATGATCCGTTTGGGTGTGGTGCAAGGCTCGTCTGGTTTCCCATTTACTGATCGTTGGCAGATTCTAGAGCCGCTACTGAAAGATCCTGTATTGTCGATTCGTTCAGAAACCGCAGGCGCATTAGTGCGTTACTGGGGAGAAATGAACCCTCTGCAGAAAGACCAAATCAAACCTGCATTGGAAGAGTACATTAAGATACAGCAATTTAATGCCGACAGAGGGTTTGGACGCACTAATCTAGGAAATGTTTACCGAGATTTAGGCCAGCACGATAAAGCGATTGAATTCTATTTAGGTGCTATCGAGATTGAACCTTACTTCGAAAACAGCTACGCCAACTTGGCGGATCTGTATCGCGCGCAAGGTAACGAAGCAAAAGCGTTGTCGACGTTGAAGCAAGGTATTGAAGCTCAGCCGAAATCGAGTGTATTACCATACAGCACGGGATTATCTCTGCTTCGTGTGAAAGATTACGAACAAGCAACGGAGTACCTTAAACAAGCTGCTGAAACTGCACAAACCGACCCACAATATTGGTATGTGTACGGATTGGCTTTGGAGAAATCTGATGTGCTTGCGGCAAGTCAATCACTGCACAAGGCTTACCAATTTAGCCGTAACCCACAGCACCTGTATGCCCAGTGTGAAGTGTTGGCGCGAAACAGCCAAATACCGGGCGTACCAAAGGCGTTTGAGCAATGTATTTCATCATTGAGCAAAGTGGCACCGCCGGAGGCCATTAACCAATTGAAAGCTAAGTTTAAATAAAGCGATGAGGTGAGCTTGGCTATTGTGCTTGCTGCTTATTTCGCTTGTAACTAATTATCGCGCTTATGAGCAATTATCACGTTTATAACTTATCGCGCTTATGAGCAATTATCACGTTTATAACTTATCGCGCTGATGAACAATTATCACGTGTATAACTAATAGTTATGGGGCTTGTGAGTAGGATGTACGCAGCCAGATTGAATTAAGGGAAGACCTATGAACCATGCGCAACAAGCAATAAACCAACTGATTGAACAAACAGAGAAAAGTGTTATCGGTCAGAGCCACGTCGTTCGGGCTCTGGTGATAGGGTTATTGACTAATGGGCATGTGCTTTTAGAGGGACTTCCCGGTACAGCGAAAACTCGTTCAGTGAAATCGCTGGCGAACCTACTGAACACCAGTTTTGGTCGAATTCAGTTTACGCCTGACCTGCTGCCATCAGATGTAACCGGTACAGAAGTGTATCAAGAGCTTGATGGAAAGCCTCAGTTGCACTTTCAACCGGGTCCTATTTTCAATAGCATTGTTCTGGCCGATGAAGTGAACCGTGCCCCTGCAAAGGTGCAAGCGGCACTGCTTGAAGCGATGGCGGAAGGGACGATTACGGTGGGTGGTCAAACTCATATTCTGCCAGATCTATTTATGGTGCTAGCCACTCAAAACCCAGTAGAGCAAGAAGGTACGTATCCACTGCCTGAAGCACAGATGGACCGTTTCATTATGAAAGTGACGGTCGACTATCCAGAAGATGAAGCTGAACGCGACATCATTCGATTGGTGCGCAGCGAAGAACTTGGCAGTGAAACTAGCTCAGAGCTAGTCACACCGCAACACATCGAACCTGAATTGGTGCTTGAAGCGCGCCGCCAACTTCCAGACATTGCCGTTTCCGATTTAGTTGAGAACTACATTGTGGCTTTGGTGATGGCGACACGTAAGCCAGAACGTTACCCAGAATCAAATCTATCAAAGTGGATTGAGATTGGTTCAAGCCCACGCGCGTCAATCTCATTGGATAAATGTGCTCGCGCTTATGCTTGGCTACAAGGGCGTGACCACGTCACGTTAGACGATGTGCGTGCCATGTTACCAACCGTATTAGGCCACCGATTCTCGTTGTCTTACGATGCATTAGCCGATGGTGTTGACCATCAAAGAGTGGTTGAAGAACTGCTTGATAATGTTGAGATCGGATAACTAGGGGGCGTCATGGCGAAGCCAACACAAGCTCCTAAACCGCAAGGCCTTGATCCTCGACTGTACTGTGACTATTCAAGGTTAGTGCGAATTCAGGCTCAAGCTGAGTCATTTTCACTGTTACCTCATTTAAAAGCGGGCAGCGTACTTTCGGGCAGACATAACTCTTTGTTCCGTGGTCGTGGTTTGAACTTCGAAGAATTACGTCATTACCAATTGGGTGATGATATCCGTAATCTCGATTGGAAAGTTACGATGCGAACGGGGAAGCCGCATGTTCGCAGTTACACCGAAGAGAAAGACCGTAATGTGATGATCTGTGTCGATCAGCGCAGTTCGATGTTTTTTGCTTCTCAAAACACCATGAAATCCGTTGTGGCTGCCGAAGTGGCGGCACTGTGTGGGTGGCGAGTGCTAAAAGATGGTGACCGTGTCGGCTTCGTTTTAGCCTCACACCAAAAACTGTTTCATACCAAAGCGCAGCGTTCACAGTCTGATTTACTGGCTCAGTTAAAGCATCTTACCAAGGCTAATCAAAGCTTAGACGTGAGTGTGAGTGACAGCGAGGGTGTTGGTTTTAGCCAGTGGATTGAACTGATCAAGCGAATGAGACTCAAGCAATCAACCTTGATATTCATTAGTGACTGGCGAGACTGCCGAGAACAACATCTCGATCGACTAAAGCAGTTACAGCAACACAACGATATCTTGGCCATTATGGTCACCGATCCATTAGAACAGTCATTGCCTCAAGATCTTGCCAGCGCAAACTGGGTAGTGGGTGATGGTCGTTTTCAACTTAATCTGGATAGCCAATCTAAGGTAAACCTCGCGAGTGAAAGTCTTGCTCAGAAAGCGGCACTTCAGAAACAGTCCCTTGCTAAATTGATGGCGATGAAAAACCTCCCTTATATTGAATTAGACACGTCAGGCAATCACATATCGCAGCTGCAGAAGCTAGTGGGAGGGCGCTAAATGGCTGTTGAACATACTCCCCCAAGTACTTATATCCTCCGCGAACTGCACGATGTAGCGATTCCTGACAGTGTGAGCTGGGCTCCTCAAACGATCGGCTGGAAGATCTTTGGCGTTATTCTGTTATTGGTCGCTATCTATCTGGTTTATCGTTTGGCGCAGAAATGGTGGAATAACCGTTATCGCAAAGAAGCGCTTCAAGAGCTCGTGCTATTGGATGCACGAGACAAGAACTCAACCGAGCGAACCTTTAAAGTCCTCAAAGTGGTGCTTCGTTACCTAGACAGCAGTAATGCAAAGCTGTTTGGACAAGACTATGTAAACTGTCTAAACGCTTATCTGCCTGGTAGCGCTAACACAAGTGAAAACAGCAATGCGTTCTTTGCCTATGAAGTTTCGGAATTATGGATGCAAAGCCTAATTGACCCTAATGTGCGTTTGAGCTTTGAACAGCGTTTAGAGGTAATTCAAACCGCGATGATGTGGCTAAAACTTCACAAGCCGAATGTACAGGTAACGGTTGAGGGGCAAGACAATGTTTGATGTTTTATCTTCCAGCTTTGAATTCGCGCACCCACTGTGGTTTATCGCGCTGCCTTTGCCGTTGTTGGTCTACTTTGCCGTGCCAGCTTATCGAACTAAGCAAATGGCCATCAAGGTGCCATTTTTCAGTGAATTGGTTGAAGCTATTGGTGAAGCGCCGTCTGAAGGGGCAAGCCAGCTAACACCAAGCTGGTGGCAACGAACCACGCTCATTATTACTTGGGCATTAGTGGTGTGCGCGCTCGCTAAACCAACCATTCTTGGTGAGCCGCAAGTTCGCGAACAATTAGGTCGTGATGTGATGGTAGTGGTCGATTTATCTGGCTCAATGGCAGAACAAGACTTTACCTCTAAGCGGGGCGATAAAATATCTCGTTTGGACGCGACCAAAGAAGTGTTGGCTGATTTTGCGACTACCCGAAAAGGGGACCGACTCGGTTTGATTCTTTTTGGTGATGCAGCGTTTGTACAAACACCGTTTACCGCTGACCAAGATGTGTGGCTTGAACTGCTTAATCAAACCGATGTCGCTATGGCAGGGCAAAGCACGCACTTAGGTGATGCAATTGGCTTGGCGATTAAGGTGTTTGAACAAAGCGAAAAGCAAAGTGCTGCCGTTCAAGATTCAAGTGTTGATGCCAACGAAAAAGAGAAGGTCGTGATCGTATTAACCGACGGTAATGATACGGGAAGCTTTGTTGAACCGATTGATGCCGCCAAAGTTGCGAAAGCGAAAGGCGTTCGTATTCACGTGATCGCCATGGGTGACCCACAAACCGTTGGTGAAGTGGCTTTGGATATGGAGACCATCAAGCGAGTGGCTCAAGAGTCTGGTGGCGAAGCCTTTGAGGCGCTTAACCGCGACGAACTGACCAAAGCCTACGCTCAAATCGGTGAACTAGAACCACAGTTATATGAAAGTACCACTTATCGTCATAAACAGGGGCTACACCATTACTTAATGGCGATTGTTGTTGTGATGTATCTGACTGCCTTTAGTCTGGCGACTTTACGTAGAAGGTCGCTTTTGGCTTCTAAAACTAAAAAATTGAAAGGAGAGGATGATGCCTGATTCTCTCACGATACAACAGTTCTTTACCCAGTTTCATTTTATCCGACCTTTGTGGTTATTGGCCTTTATTCCGATGTTCTTCCTGTTATGGGTTCGTTGGAGAGAAGAGACCAAACCAACGTGGAAAGACATTCTACCTTCACACTTACGTGATGCTTTGACGATTGGCGAAACAGGCTGGCGTAAGCAGCTGCCATTGAAGCTATTGGTGGTGATTGTAACTATCGCCATCATTATCTGTTCTGGCCCAACATGGCAGCGTGAGGCTTCGCCTTTTGGTGAAGACAAAGCGTCGATGTTGGTTGTGCTTGATAACAGTGAATCTATGCTCGCTAAAGACTTACCACCGAGTCGCTTGGAACGATCTAAGCAGAAGATTAGAGACTTATTAGCAGCTCGGAAAGGCGGTAATACGGGCTTAGTGGTTTATGCAGGCAGCGCACACGTCGCGATGCCCGTCACTCAAGACAGCAAGGTATTCGAACCGTTTCTAGCGGCTATCACACCCGATATCATGCCGGTATCAGGTAAGTCAGCAAAAGAAGCACTGCCATTGATTAATCAGCAACTGTCTGGTGAGTTAGGCTCTTCTGTACTGTTGGTATCAGATGGTGTAAACCCAAGCACCATTAGGGCGTACGAGAGTTTCTTTAACGACAATCCGTATCAGTTGCTCATTCTCGCCGCAGGAAACAGTAATGTGGTGAGTGATAATCCAGTCGACCTAGATTCACTGCGTAACTTAGCGAGTAAGACGGGTGGACGAGTGGTTGAGGTGACCGTTGATGATTCGGATATCCAACAACTGAACAGAGCGGTTGAAAGAAACATGCAGCTCAACGGCGAATCTTCAATGCCTTGGAAAGACATGGGCTATGGACTGCTTATTCCAATGGCTTTCATTATGTTGCTATGGTTCAGAAAAGGCTGGCTGGTGCAGTGGTGTGTCGTTGGTCTAGTGATTTCGGGCAGCCTGTATTCACCAAGCATTTTGGCGAAAACCGTCAACTTAACCGCTGAGAAACCCGTTGTGGTGGAGTCGGTTACGGCTTGGGATAAAACAGCTCAATGGTGGTGGGACTTATGGTTAACGCCTGACCAACAAGGTCAACGCCTGTTGAACCAGAAGGAATACCTTGAAGCGGCAAAACATTTTACTGACCCAATGAGAAAAGGCGCGGCTTACTACTATGCTCGCGATTTTAAGCTAGCTCACAGCGCATTCCTGCAAACCAAAACTGACCTTGGTTTATACAACGCGGCGAGCGCGTTAGCCAGGCAGCGTGAATACCTTGCTGCGCGAGACCTTTTGAAATCATTAAGCGAGAAAGAGGATCTGTCACCAGAACTAAGAACGGATGTGGAGAACAATCTTGCTGTACTTAGTGGAATTGTCGAAGAGGTTAACCGAACCAGTGAAAGTCAGTCTGGAACCACAGATGGCCCTGAAGAGTCGTTAGAACTCGAAGACGATCAGCCACGAACGGGTGATGGCGCTGAAGAAGAAACGGTAGCGGAATTGATGCTCAAGGAAACGCTTAATGCCAATGAAATTTTGGGTAGCCAAGAGCTTGCCGATAAGTGGTTAAAACGAGTAGAAGCGGACCCTAAGTTCTTCTTAAAATCTAAATTCCAAATTCAGCTACGAGACCCTGCACCTTCCATCGAACAAGCGTCAAAACAGGAACAGGCATCAAAACAGGAGCAAACCCAATGAGTCGATATGATTTAGCTCTTGAAGCCATTCAATCAAAGAGAGTGCGATTCAGATCCCATAAGTGGTTACTGCCGATGACTCTTATGTTGAGTTGGTTTTTTCCTGCTGTTGCTTCTGCTGCCGATATCTTCGATCTCCAAAAAAGTGGTGACGTTGAGCTTATCGCTTGGGTAGGGGAAAAGCCAAAGTCAGGCGATAAGATAACGCCGACTAAAGTGAGCGTTAATGAGCAGGTAATTCTGAATATTGAGGTGGCGACGCCGCGTTGGTTAACGGGAGGGACTCGAATCGGCAGTATCGAAATCCCTAACGTGATCGCTAAGCAACGTAACCAACTCGCGACTAATTACACGGAACGGGTCAATGGCACTACATGGTCGCGTCAACGATGGGAAGTGACACTTTATCCGATGACTTCTGGCGAGTTTGTCATTCCAACCGTGCCGGTTCGCGTCCAAGTTTCTGCACCTGATGGTTCTAACGTTGGCGGCACGCTTTACACGCAGTCAATTAAGTTTGAAGCTTCGTTGCCTTCAGGTTTACTTGATAATGAATCGCCTTGGTTTTCTGCAACAGAAGTAGATACAGAGCAACAATGGCAACGCTCGAGTGAAAACTTAAAAGTAGGCGATGCTATTACTCGAACGGTAACCATCAAGGCAAAAGACAGCCTTTCTGTATTACTTCCGGACGTGTTGAATAATAAATCGACTCAGCAATATCAAGCTTACCCGCAGCCTAATCGTTTAGAGGATACTCAAGATCGTGGTAACTACCGTTCCAGTCGAATTGAGGAGACGGTTTATATTATTCAGCAGGGCGGTGAATTTACGTTGCCAGAGTTTTCACTTCAGTGGTGGGACAGCAAGAATCAACGCCTTGAAAATGTAGTGATAAAAGGGAATGTGTTTGAAGCCAAACACACAGTCCAATCTTTCATCAAGGCTTACATGTCAGTGTTTATTAGCGTTGGTCTGGCACTGTTGTTCAGTGTGGCGTGCTTTGTTTCTGTTAAACGTTATTATGCGAACCGCCCAACACCAGGTTGGTTGGTACTACGTCGTTTACTTAAGCAAGGTAATTGGCCTGCATTAAGAACCTTTATCTACCGCCAATTGCGAAACGAAACCTCTCAGTTAGAGCTGGATAAAGCACAACTGGGTAAAGCGCAACTTGGTAAATTGAATGGACAAAAGCGTTGGCTAGAAGACAGTGAATCCCTCCAACAAGGGCGTGAAGACAAAAACGTATTTACTCGTTTATGGAAAAGCTTACGTAAATTACCCAGTGATAAATCAAACTCAAGCAATTCTCGTTCAATTTTCGACCGCTTGAAAATCCCTAAAGCCTTGCCAGACTTAAAAGATAGAACTAAGTAGCAAACTTTAGTTATTCGCATCGAACAAAATCGGCAGGTTCTCTACTATGGGGAACCTGCTTCTTTAATATGGAACTGTATGAAAAGTACCGAACTCAATCTAATTCCTATATTTGTCGCTATTTATGAAGAGCAGAACTTATCTAGGGCTGCTAATCGCATGGATATAAGCCAGCCAGCTGTGAGCAAAGCGCTTGCAAGGTTGAGAGATATCTATGACGAGCCACTGTTTCATCGAACTACTTCTGGCGTAGAGCCAACCACATTCGCTATTGATATCTATCCAGCAATGGCTGCTGCGCTGAAAAACTTTACTTCTACCTTATCAGCATCAAGAGATTTCGACCCTAAAACCTCTGGCCGTGTGTTTTCAATTGCCTGCGTTTCAGCAGCGAGTTATGAAATGATGCCAAGAGTCATGCAGTTAATCAGTCAAGTCGCACCAGGTATCGCATTAGAAGTTCATCCTCTATTTACGGAAGATTACGAGTCTGATTTAAGGCTGCAAAGACATGATGTCATTATCGATATGACGCCAAGAGGAAGAACCATGCTCAAGCATGAGGTGATCTCTAAAGAGGAACTGGTGGTGGTGTGTCGTAAAGACCATCCCACGATTGGTGATACTATCGATATGGAACAGTTTTTATCACTTGATCATGTGGTGGTCTCTAGGTGGCATGCACGTAGAAGCTTATTGAGTTCTGAACACTACAGTGACCTTGAAAAACGTAGAATAGTCTATCGAGCTGCTGGCGTTGTTGAGATGCTGCCTGTTATTGAGGGCTCTGATTACATTGGAGTGCTACCTATGTCATCGGTGCGTTGCTTTTCTGAAAAATATGACGTTAAAACTCTGCCTTTGCCATTCGAATTGGAAGACCTCGATATGTGTATGATTTGGCACCCCAGTCGCACTAACGAACCTAGCCACAAGTGGTTGCGCACTAAGCTCAAAGCGGCAGCAAAAGAGTTATCAAGTTAGCTTCTAAAGGGCATGGTCATAGAAAGCATTCGCGCGATTTTAAATGGAAAGAAAGCCAGTATCCCTGAGCTGAGGTAAGCGGCGTTTATTGCAAGGGAGCGGGATATTGGCCTGCAAGTTAGAGTCATGTGGGACTCGTCAGATATGTTTCGCTTGGTGCTGCCCGAAGGCAGCCCTTGTTTAACCATAAATCAGTGAAGGGACTTAACTTACTGAATTGTTTGATTTAAGTAACGGATACTAAGCCTCTTTTGGGCTCTGTTCTGAGTTAAGCAAGAAGTAGGACACCCAATCATCAATAGGCAAAGGTCGCGCGAAGAAATAGCCTTGAGCATATTTACAACCAATCTGGCGTAGAGTCGTTACATGATTCTGGGTTTCAAGGCCTTCTGCAATCACTGAGAAATCGAGTATTTGCGCGAGCTTGAGAACCGCGCAAGTAATCTCATAATCTACTTTTGACGAGTTAATATCTTCAATAAAGCTTCGATCTAATTTTACGCAATCGGCGGAAAGATTCTTCAACACCGACAACGAAGAATAACCCGTTCCAAAATCATCGATAGCGATCTTGTAACCCTTAGAATGAAGTACCTCGATGGTCCTTGAACAAGTCTCGAAATCTCGCATCATATCCCTTTCTGTGATTTCCAGAAGCAGCTGATGAGGCTGACAATCCGTTTCGTCGAGTATCACTTGTAACTGGTCTGCCAGATCGGTCATATAGAACATTCTCGCTGAGAAGTTGATGGAAAAAATCACGCCCTGTAGGTCCATTCCTGCGCGTTGCCATTCGGTAATCAGATTCGCTACCTTCTTAAATACCCATTTATCAATGTCGATAATAAGATCACTCTTTTCGGCAACCTCAAGGAAATCGACGGGTGGCAATAAGCCCAGTTTAGGGTGACGCCAACGTATTAGAGCCTCGGCACCAATGATGTCTTGCGAGTCTAAGTTGACTTTGGGTTGGAAGAAAACTTCAAGCTCGTCATTGGCAATGGCTTGATGAAGCCCCATGTTGGTTTCAATCAAGTCATTTACCTCGTGAGTCATTTCGTCCGCGTAGACGCGATATTGATCTCGGCCGTTTCGCTTTGCGTGATACATTGCTGTGTCCGCATTTCTGATTAGAGTTTCACGATCTAAACCATGAGTGGGGTACTCACACACACCAATACTCGCCGATACAAAGATAGAATTATCATCGATGTAATAAGGCTTTCTTAACGCTTGATTTAAGCGGTCTGCGATAGGTTCGCCTTCGTCTAACCCAATGTTTGAGTAAACAACCAAGAACTCGTCTCCACCCATTCGGGCAACAAATCCTTTATCACCCACTAAGTTACTCAATATGTGCCCGACATTGACTAATAAGTTGTCACCTGGTGCATGCCCTAAAGAATCATTAATGGTCTTAAACTCGTCAATGTCGAGGTAGAACAGCAAGAAAGAGGCGTTGTTCTCATAGGATTCCCTGATCTCTTCATCTAACTGTTTGGTTGCCAATAGTCGATTTGCCAAACTGGTCAGTGGATCGTGGTGGGCGAGGAAGTCGAAGTTCTTTTTTTCTTCCGTGAGGTCTAGGTATGCCTTAGATAGCCTTGAAGCCATATCGTTATAGGCTTTCTCCAAGTGAGACCATTCGTCACTTCGGCCCAAGTTAATTGGGTTTTTTAGGCTTCCAGACTCTAGACGATCAAAACCATGCCTGAGTGCATTGAGTGGCTTTCGAATGTGGTGTCGAACAACGTGGTGAACCAACAACATCGATAATACAACGGCTGAAAAACTGATAATAATGGCGTTCATTCTTGATAAACCGATCTCTTTTTCAAGCTGGTCGGTTAATTCTAAGGCTTGGCTTTGTACGCGTGACTCGGTTTTTTCTACCATCTCTAACAGGTCGCTTTGAGCGACTAAGAGCGAAGCCATTACCAGCCAACGCTGCTCCAAATTCGCTCTAATGCGTTTTAAAGCGGCGTTGTATCGTTTCACCGTTCGATTGATTCTTTTCTTCTCAGCAATAACCGCTGTCGTTTCGATATCAACGTTTTCTAAGTGGAGTAAGAATATATCGAGTTCTTTCTCGACCTCGATAAGCAGTACTTTCTCCGTTTCTGGCGTGATGCGACTGTGAATGTCTCCAACCATTTTTCCTGAGGTGAGGAACGACTCTCTCAACATGTTGATGAGATCTAATTCATTGTTATAACGAATGAAATTTGGTTGGTCTAAGTGCCTAAGCTTGCTGTCGGCTATCGCAAATTCGAGCTGATCAAGCTGTTCGGCTAACGTGGCGTCGATTTGATTGGTCTGCTTTAGAATTCGATTTAATGCGAGCGAACTGCCTAAGAAACGGTGGAAGTTATCGATAAAGGCATCAATTTTTTGCGAGAAACCTTCGTTAGTTGATAGGTCTCTGAGTCGTTGAAGCTGGAAATCGACATTAAATGCTTCTTCCGACAGTGTGGTTTCACTGAACAAAAAAGTCTGTTCAAGTAGCTTAACTCGAGAGGTGAGCGTAAATACGCGTCGGCTGATTTCAGAGTTAACAATCAAGTCTGATACGTGTGTTGAAGTTTCGTTTTTAAGCGTCGACTCGACGTAATAGAGAGATCGAATCACCATGATGACAGCAAAGCTGACAATCAAAAGCGAAAGCAGGTTCGAAATAATGAGTCGTTGGGTGATGTTTATCTGAGGTAATTTCATTGTGGCTTCCAAATTTTCAGATACGCTTCACGGTAGCCATTTTTAGGGTCGTAGATGCCTTTGTCTGACTGGCTGATGAGTTCTTCAACATTATCGGGCGTGACGAGATGCACGGGGGCAGAGTACCCACTTGGCGGCATGTGATTAAATGCTCGGTTGAGTTCGTCGACTATTTGCCAGCCTTGTAGATATAAAGGTTCAGGTACTGTTGCTAGTTGGAATTGACCGCTATTGATTCTTTTGTACGCGGCCTTGCTACCGTCACCCGCTGAGATGTTTTGTGGTATCAACCGGTACTCCTCTAGGTTTGATTCCAAAGAAGGGATAGCATAATCAATGTACAGGTCGTTGATTGCCAGGAGATGAGTGACTTTCTCGCCGTACTTCTCATCTAGGTTCTTTAATGTCGCAGGCATTTGCTCGGCAATTTTATCGAGCGGTAAATAGTTAAGCTCAAGTACATCACAAGCGCTGCAACGCTTGATGGTATTAACCATCGCGTTGGCTTTGATCATCGCGATTTCATAGTTAGGGTCGGTGAACACCACGGTTCTCGCTCGACCGTTTGAGTTTACAATCGCGAGTAGCGCGGCCACTTCCGCGACATCGAGAGGGTCGGTGGTGATGTTGGTGTATAAACCTATTTCTGGATTACCACCGACAAGTTCAGTCGCGTGCCATCCAATGACAACGATTCCCAGATCTTCAGCTTGTTTCAAAATGGTTTTGTGTCGGACAGCGTCAATGCCGCCCAAAACAATGGCATCGGGTTCAAAACCAATCGCTTTCCTGATAGCTGCACCTTGGCGCACTTCTGAGCCTAATCCATCGATGAATCTAAGGTGCCAATTGATGTTAGAAATGGCTTCAGATATGCCTTTCCCAACGCCATAAACGCCACCATTACGTAAATCAGACGCGACAAAAATAACGTTCTTTTCATGGCGCACGGCAGGGCCTTGTGTGGGGCCATTCCACGTTCGCTGGTTGGAAACCGCACGCATCACTTTTTCTTCAGCATATTGGAAGAAATCGTCTTCATGATTACCCGCAAAACTCTGAGAGTAGCAAGTAATAGCGAGCAACAAACTCGCAAAATTTAATCTCTTATTCATATGGCTTATAAAACGCTTTAACTTATAATCGCTCTATATTTATAATAATGTTAATAAACATTCAAACATTTGGTAACAGTTATGCCGGGTCAAATTTGTAAAAACGTCTTGCTAACCCTACTGACAGCGTGTTTTTCCCTCCCTTTGTACGCCAAGTCTGACCGGATAAGGGTGGAGGCTGATGCTCAGAAACTCGAAAAATTTCAAGAGACTGTGAGTGGCGAACCGATTCTTTTGGCTCCAATGTCGGTAGAAAAACCGGTTAGAATTGCATTAATTTACCCAAGTGCAGATATTTCTGACTTTTGGACAAGAAATTACACAGCATTGAAGCAAAGGCTCGTCGCTTTGGAGTTACCATTTGAGATCAGCGAGTTCACTTCAAGGCAAATTGAGCACTCATTGCAGACCCAATACACCGAACAAGTGTTGAACTCTGAAACCCCTTACGACTTCGTTATTTTCGGCCCTTCTGAGCTGGGTATTCAAGCTGAGAATATTCAAAAACTGTCTGCTTCGACAGAGTTCAAAACCTTTATTTGGGCTTTTCACACGCCCAATGAACAATGGAAACATCAACCGGATAGCTGGTTCGATTTTTCAAGCGCGATGGGGGCCGATGTCCTGTGTGACCATGTGGTGAAAGAGCTCGGCAACGACGTGGAATTTTCAGCGAATCGTGGGATACCGGGAATAACCGATACTCAACGCTCGCAAGGTTTCATTGATTGCGTAGAAGAGAAAGGTGATTGGTTAACAGTGTATGAGCACTTTGGGCAATACCAGAAGATAGGCGGTGCCGATGGGATTCGTTTAGTGCTCGGTAATTTCCCTGAGGTGACCATGGTTCACAATGCCAATACTGCGATGACCATGGGAGCGGTGGATGCATTAAACAATGCCGACATGTTGTCTGAAATCTATGTGACGGGTTGGGGCGGTACAGCGAAAGAGATTGAAAAGATTCGTACGGATGAATTGGATGCGACTCCAATGAGAATGAGTGATGATCTTGGTGTGGCAACGGCCGAGGCGATCAAGTTTCATTTGGAAGAGCGTGAAGCAGAAGTCCCACTGGTTTATTTAGGCCGTATCACGGTTGTGCACAACAAGATGAATGATGACCAGTTGGATCAGCTGACCAGAGAAGCGTTTCGATATTCTGGTAAGAACTAGGTTAGATTCAATCTATCCTTTATTAATCAAAAAGAGCCGCTTATCTGTTTCGACTGAATCAGTCTGAATATGATAAACGACTCTCTTAATGAGTGGGTTCTGGATTCGAAATCTAGCTCACGAAACCTTAGAGGTATACTCTACTCAGTGACCTCTTGTAACACCTCTCCAATTGATCCACTTGGTTGGGTTATCCCCAGTTTGTTCGAAAGTGTTGGTGCAATGTCGTATGGCGTGATTGCACGCGAGATCTTCTGGGCTTCAACGTCGTAGCCTGCGAAGATTACAGGGACATGCGTATCGTACTTCCATGGCGAGCCATGTGTAGAGGCGATTTGAAGGCCTTCCATGTCGTTAATGTAACTACGCGGTGCAAATACCACATACACGTCACCTGAACGAGCAGGGTGGTAGTTGTTTTTGATTAGCTGCATCACATGAGTATCAGGCACTCGGTTTGCTGCAATATCACTGCTTGATACTGCAAACGCCACACCCTTCACTTTCGCTATTTCATCGGCGATCGCTTCCTGCACTTTAGCTAGGTCAAGTTTCTTCTCTGCGATTAAATCGTGATTCAGATAGATATAAGGCTGTGCGTACAAGCGAATTGCGTCTTTGGTTAGACCAAATTCATCCTTCAATCGCTTCTCAACACCACTCGAGAGCAGTGTATCTTTATTGAAGTATTGAGCTTGATTAAAGCCAAGCGCATTTGCCGCGGGTGAAGATTCAGGGACACCATGATCGGCAGACAACACAATTAATGTATTTTTTAGCCCGACTTGGTTATCAACGGTTTTAAGAAGCTTGGCGATCGTCTTATCAAGTCGAATTAGGTTGTCTTCTGTTTCTAGGCTTTCAGGGCCGTATAAGTGCACCACGTAGTCGTTTGATGAGAAACTCACAGACAGATAATCAGTCACTTCACCTTGGCCTAGCTTCTCTTGCATCAACAGTGTGCTTGCAAAGTTTTCTGTGATCTCGTCACCGGCCGGGCTAACGGTTAGCGTTGTGCTGTAGTACTTGTAACTTGCAGGGCCATAAGGGTGAGGAAAGGTGCGTTGGAAGTCACCGAGTTTCACTTTGTGTTCGGTATCGTGTTCTTGAAGCGTGTACTTGTCACGTGGTAATGAGAGCTCCCACTTCTGTTTCGAGTACTGAGCAGCAATTGCTTTCTCGTTCCAACGTGATACCCAATCTGGATACTCGTCGTAGTAATAGTTGCTGGTGACAAACTCAGATTGCGCTTTGGAGAACCAGAAGGCTTTACCACTGTGTCCCGCCAATGAGATTGCGCCGCGGTCTTTCACTGATACACCGAACACTTTTGATTTGCCACTATTGGAAATCGTCAACTCGTCACCAAACGTGGTGGAAAGTATTGGCTCCGGAGAACGTCCATCGCCCTGTGCTGTCTTCTGCGTTGGGTCGATCTCTGTTGCTTTGTCGACACCCGCGCCAGAGGTCAACATTTTGTAGTTGCCGTCTTCTACGTTATACACCAAACGCTCTTCGCTACGGTCATACCAAACGTTACCTACCATGCCGTGTACGCTCGGTGGCGCACCTGTTGCAAGCGACACATGCCCCACGATCGTTTCCGTGTTGCCATGTTGGTAGTTCGCGTTGGTGTAGTAAGTGCCGTCATCCATTAAGTACCGGAAACCACCTTCACCGAAGTTATGCTTATATCGTTCGATTAGATCTGCGCGCAGGCCATCTACCGTGATTTGAAGGACTAGATCTGGCTTTTCCGCAGCCGAAACAGGGAAGGCACAGAGTAACGCGAGTGTTAGTCCTGAAAGCTTGGTGTATTGCATAGAGTTTCCTTATTCAGTATTGCCGCAGAGTTCTAAGGTTTGGTCAGATATCTAATATTTGGTCAGATTTCTAACGTGTATACAGTGCGAATCGTATTTTTAGGATTGTTGGTGAAGATTATTGAGTCATAACCGTCTGCACCTATAACTAGCTCGTATTTTTAGCTAGTTCGCATCCTTAACTAAACGCAGGCCCATATCTGACATAGTGATAGATTGGCTTGCGAAGTCGCGACGGTAACTTTCAGATTCGTTTTCGTCATAAGCAAAGCTGCCACCGCGAACCGATTTATGTGATAAACCAACGTCGCTGTGTTTTGCGTTGTTAGGATTGTCTGTTGGACCGAATCGGTAGAAGGTGTCATCGAAGGCATCAATCACAAACTCACCCACGTTTCCGGTCATGTCATATAAGCCTAGTTCATTTGGCTTCTTTAGCCCGACTGGATGTGCGCTATTTTTAGAATTTGCTGAGTACCACGCAACATCATCTAAGTTATTGGAACCACTGTAAGTATAGCCTTTGCTCTTGTTGCCACCTTTCGCTGCAAATTCCCATTCAGCTTCAGTCGGCAGACGGTATTCTTCACCTGTAAGTTCGTTCAATTGTTCAACGAAGTAGTTCGCCTGTTGCCAACTTAAGTTATTGACCGGAACTTGTGGGTTTTGGAAATAACTGAGAGATGAACCCATCACCGATTCGAACAATTCTTGAGTCACCTCAAACTTCGCAATGTAGAAACTATCTACAGTTATATCTCGCGCTGGTCGTTCTGCTTTGGTCGCTTCAGGATCGTTCGAACCCATGGTGAATGTACCACCTTCAACTAGCACCATCTCTTGGTCGATTTGTTGGGCGATAGGGTGTGTAGGCACGCTCGCACAGCCGCTTAGGAAAATAGTCATGGTGACGCTGCTGATCGCCGCTAATTGTTTGTAATTGAAAAATTTCATCACGTGCCTCGAATGTTCGAAATAGAGGGCAATTTTAACGTTTAAGGTCATTCCTATTGGTTATAAAGGGTATAACATGCCACTGACTGAAATAGGCATTATGATGGCTACAGACACTAAGATAGGTAGATAAATCATGCACATTACTCAAGGTCCACAATACAATGGTAAAGCCTCTAAACGCTTGCATGTTATGGCTAAGCCAATTGGCGCAGCGTGCAACATTGACTGTAAATATTGTTATTACCTAAGTAAGCAAGATTTGTTGGAGTACAAGAAAGGCAGTTCTCCAAGAATGGATGATGAGACGTTAGAAACCTACATCCGACAATACATCGAAGGTCAAAATACGCCTGAAATTATCTTCTCATGGCAGGGCGGTGAGCCGACCATGCTAGGTTTAGCGTACTTTGAAAGAGTGGTTGAGCTACAGAAAAAGTACCGACCTGAAGGGGTGTTGATTTCAAACGATCTACAAACCAATGGCACATTATTGAATGACGACTGGGGGCGATTCTTAGCACAGAACAATTTCCTAATCGGCTTGAGTATTGATGGCCCTGAAATGCTGCACAATGCGTATCGTGTTAACAGAGCAGGCCGTGGCACATTCAAACAAGTGATGGCGGCTGTGGAGCTGCTGCACAAACACCAAGTGAAGTTCGCAACGCTGACTTGTGTGAATAACCTCACCAGTCAAAATGCACTTGAGGTGTATCGCTTCCTACGTGATGTGGTGAAGTCACCGCAAATGCAGTTTATTCCTATCGTTGAACAGAAAACGTTCCGAACGGTTGCGCCACAAACGTCTCAAGTGAGTGAGCAACTTAAGCAAGGCGACAAACGCCTGACCCCCGGCCATAAAGATTCGATCATGGAATCGTGGTGTGTGTCGGACTTGGCTTGGGGTAACTTCCTTATTTCTGTATTTGATGAGTGGGCGAAGAACGACATCGGTAAAGTGTTCGTTCAGTATTTTGAAGCAAGTTTAGAAACATGGATAGGGCGTCCTAACCCGCTTTGTACTCTGAATGAAATCTGCGGTAAAGGCCTCGCGATGGAGCCTAATGGCGACGTATTCTCATGCGACCACTATGTTTACCCTGAATACAAGATTGGCAATATTCATCACGAGAAGCTTGATGATTTGGCGTACAGCGCACCACAGCAAAAGTTTGGTTTTGCTAAATCACGCACAATGACCAGTCAATGTCAGCAGTGTGATTACAAGTTTGCTTGTCATGGTGAATGTCCTAAAAACCGCTTTATCAAAACTCGCGCAGGCGAACCGGGCTTGAACTACTTATGTGCAGGTTGGCACAAGTTCTTTTCTCATGTGGACAAGTCGATGGCTTATATCGCTCGTGCGATGGGGCATCCGGTTGCTCATGGCAAATTCAGTGATTCAGTATTGATGGCACATCGTGCAAAACAAGCGCAACAAACTACGTTCGAGACCAAGTTTTAACTCGTTTTTTGGGTCAACAGGTCCAAGACAAATTTAATCAGATACGAGTCTAAGGACAGGCTAAGTTCTCCAGTTTAAGGTAATACTATGATGAAGAAGAGTTTAGCGACGGCTGTTGCTCTATTAGTTTCAACGTCCGCATTGATTTCAACGTCAGCAATGGCAGCGAATAGCGTTCAGCAAACTGTTGACGCACCGGCAAAAAATATTAATCAAGTGCTCGAAATGACGGACACTCAAACCCGTATTCAACAGTTGTCTTACATGGCACAAGATCAGAACCAATCTGTTGAAAATCGTACTGGTGCACTGCAAGAGCTTGCTTCATATCCAAGCCAGAATGCGCTGGTGGCGGTGGCAAGAGGTTTGAAAGATCAAAACCCTGAAGTTCGTGAGGCTTCGATTATCGGTTCTTCGCCATATCAACTTGAGCATCGTTGGGCGTTAGTTTCGCCTTTGCTGAGCGATACAGACTCTATGGTTCGTCATTCAGCAACATCGAACTTAGTTCGTGATTACAATACGTTAGATAAAGAGCAGAAAGCACAAATCGAACAACCTGTCGCTGAGTTAATCACATTCTTGGAATCACAAGAATCTGAAGAGTTTCAATTGTTGTTCGCTGACGTGCTCCGTTGGCACAATGAATGGGATAAAGCGGAAACGATTTATCTTGAGTTGATTAATACTCACCAGAAAGACCCTCAAGTTTGGCTGAGCTACGCGGATAACTTCCGAGCTCAGAATAAAGATCAACAAGCGGTCGAGGTGTTGGATCGTGGTTTGAAGAACGTGCCGGACAATGCAGCGATGCACTATTCTAAATCATTAACTTTGGTTCGCCTTGAAGACAAGGCAGCAGCAGCCAAAGAGATTGAAGTAGCAGCAGAACTTGCAAAAGATAACAGCTACTACTGGTACTTGAATGGGGTACTACAAGAAGAGCTGGATATCGACAAATCGACTAAATCGTTCGAGAAGGCGTATTTGATCTCTGGTTCTCCGGAGCAGTTATACGCGGTATGTGATATCTACGTGCGATACGGCAACGACAAGACCGATGATTGCTTAAGTGAGTTAGGTAAAGTGGCTCCTGACTATGTTATTGAGCAGCTGAAAGAGAAGCGAGTCGCGCCAAGCTCATAATATTTGAATGAGTAAATAGATAAGCCGCTTATGAAAAGCCAGTCGAAATATTCGACTGGCTTTTATGGATCTAGAGTTCTGCTTGGAATGTGGTTTTAAAGCAAGGCACAAGTTGGAAACATTTAAAGTGGGTGAGCTTATTCTCTCACCCCTTAAGTTAAATTATTCGCCCATTGAGGTGGATGCACGGCGTCTGTCTGTCGCGCCATGGATCTTGCCATCTTTGATTTCAATGGCGTTCAAACCGCTGACCACTGGAATGACATGTACTGGGTAACCGAGCTGCATAAATTCTGGAACCAACATTTCAGCGTAAGTCTTCTTCTCGACCAATAAACCCGTTGGGTCATAAGGTTTGGTGCGATCTATCTTGGTGCCGTATTGGATGTTTGGAAGGTCAATCGCTTCCTGCGCAGACAGATCCCAATCTAAAACACCAACCACGGTTTTTAACACATACCCCGGAATTTGCGAGCTACCAGGAGAACCAACCACTAAACGCAGGTCGTCTTTTTTATCCATAACCATTAACGGGGTGATCGCGGAACGAGGTCGCTTACCTGCTTCAATAGAGTTTTGAGTCGGTTTACCGTTTATGGTGGGTTTGGTGGAGAAGTTTGCCATTTGTGCGTTAAGAATCACACCATCGACCATTACCCCTGATCCCATACCTGTGCCGACGGTGCTGGTCATTGCAATGGCATTACCGTCTTTGTCGATGATGGATATGTGCCCGGTATCTTGGCTCTCAAAACCTTGATACTGAGCGTAATCAGTATCGGTTAGCTTGCCTGCTTTTGGCTTTGCTTTCGCAATACCAGCCTCTGGAATGAGCTTACGTCGCTCATCGATGTAGGCTTTGTCGAGTAGGGCAGCAACGGGCGCTTCGATGTAATCTGGGTCACCGGCATAAGCGATGCGATCGGCCTTGGCGATTCTCATGGCTTCGGTCATCAAGCGCCAAGGTTCAACATCAGTTTTAGACATATCGGCTAAGTCATAGGCTTCGAGCATTTCAAGGCTTTGAGCAACCATCACGCCACCAGAGGCTGGGTAACCGAACGAGACAATCTTGTTGCCTCGGTAGTCACTTTCAATAACCTCACGCTGTTTGACTTGGTATCGTGCAAAATCTTCAATAGAGAGCTTTGCGTGGTCGGCATCGATTCTGCTGTTCACAGTTTCAACGATGTGCTTACCAAACTCGCCACCATAAAGGTACTTATCGCCTTGTTGGGCAATGTTACTCAGAGTGTCGGCAAGCTTAGGGTTTTTCATCAATGTGCCGGTTGGTTTGATTTGGTCGCCATTCCAATACAGGGCTTCGATTTCTGGATCTTCAATCAATCGTTCTTGTTCACGAACCACGATGTCGTAGGTGTAGCTGTTCATCGCGTAGCCCTTACTCGCCAGTTCAATTGCGGGTTGAACAAGCTCAGACCATGGCAGTTTTCCGTATTGTTGATGAGTGCTATAGAGCAAACGAAGTGTGCCGGGAACCGCTATAGAACGAGCCCCTAAAATCTCGTTTCGACTGAGTGCTTCTCCATTTTCCATGAACATGTCTGGAGTAGCAGTTGAAGGGGCTTCATCTCGTCCATCAAGTGCGAGAAATTGATCTTTGTCTTTTTGATAAAACAGCGCAAAAGTACCACCGCCAATTCCTGTCATATCCGGTTCAACCACCGACATTGTCATCTGCATCGCCACCATCGCATCGACCGCATTACCGCCTTTTTTGAGTATCGAATACCCAGTGCTGCTTACGTATGGATTCGTTGCACTTACCATAAACTCTTCGCCACTTTCATCTGGCGTAATTGGAAAAGGATTTGGCTCAGCCGCGAAACCGACCGCTGAAACCAAACTTAAAGATAAAGTCGCTATTCGCATGCGTTCTCCGTTTAAGGTATCTGTTTATTCGCTCTTAGGTTGACTGTATAAAGGCGGTGAAGTTCGTGAGTTTCCAGCCTTCTTACACAATGCTGACGCTGCTGACAGAACCATTAAATAGTAGAGGATTTTGTGGTTCAAATTTATTACGAAGCTAAATGTAAGAGGAAACTTGGGTTCTTAATATTGATTTAACTATCGTGAAATCCCCACTCATGAATAACTAAAGCGAGTTTGGAACATGATGAATTTCAGTCTTATGATGAGGTGTTCAGTTTGATGTTGAACTCATTTTTAACAAAGCACTCAATTATACCCACTGATTTATATGGTTATTCTCGTTCATATGATGATTTATAAATAGTATTAACATTTCTGTCACTATTTTCGTTGTAACAGATTGATATACTGGTCAGATCTGTTATTGTTCAAAATATATGTGCGGTTCACCATACTGTTTAACAAAAGGAGCTTATGTTTACACTATCGATCAAAAATAGGATTTTGGCTTTATGTTTAGTGTCGCTAGTAGGATTTACTAGTATTCTATTTGTCGGAGGGGATACGTTAACCAGTAACACCCAGCAGGTTAATCGAATTGACCAAGTTACTTATCCGGTTATGAATGCGGCTTCATTGAATAGTGTATTGATTTCTCAATTAGCTGAGCGCTTTAATTTGGCAGTGACTCTAGGCGATGAAGAGATTTTGGAGATGAACAAGCAAACTCTCGCTGAGATTCAAAATAACTTCAACATTCAAACCTCTCTCGATCCTTCGTTACAGAGCTCATCTGCACTTCTGCAAAATAAAACCAATCAATATTTTGAGTTAGCTTACCGAATTGCTCAAGGCATGATAGATGAAGAGATCAGCCTTAGTGAAGCCGGGCGTCTTGCAAAACAGAGCACCGCAATCTTAGATGAGCTTACTTTGGGTATGCATGAGTTTTCTTTGGCTCGTCAATCAGAGTTTGAAAGCGCAGTGCAAGATTTAGAATCAAACAATAAAAAAGCTAACCAAATCATGAGCGTGTCTGGTGCTGTAGCCATGCTTGCGATGTGTATCTTTGGTTGGTTTGTGGTGAAAGGTATACGTAGAGATCTCGCGAATATCAGTGACAAAATGCGTGATATTGCTGAAGGAGATGGAGACTTAACGGTTCGTCTTCAGCATGAAAAAAATGACGAACTGAAACCTTTAGTAGAGTCGTTCAATAGCTTTGTCTCTCATTTACAGCAGAACGTCACACACACTATAGGTAACGTTACTCAGCTGGACACGATCTCTGGTTCACTTGTTAAATCAAGTCAAGTAACAAGTCAATTGTCGACTAAGCAGCACCTCTCTATTGAAGAAGTATCAAGCTCATTAAATCAGTTGTTTCTTGCCGCTAGAGAAATCGCTACGAACGCTAATGATGCTTCGACTTCAGCTTCCAGTGCGAGTGAGCAAGCAAGCTTAGGAGAACAGCAAGTCAAGAGTACGATTTTAGCCGTTCAAGAATTAACGCATGATGTAAGTAATGCATCGCTAGTGGTTAAACAACTAAATGACAACACACAAAGTGCTGGCTCAATACTTGAGTCGATCAGTTCGATTGCAGAGCAAACCAACTTGCTTGCGCTCAATGCGGCAATTGAAGCTGCACGCGCTGGTGAACAAGGCCGTGGCTTCGCTGTCGTTGCTGATGAAGTAAGAACGTTAGCATCAAGAACTCAATCATCTACACAAGAAATTCAATCTGTACTCTTACAGTTACAAGACCAAGCAAAAACCGCGTCATCGATTATTTCTGATAGCGTAGTTAAAGCTGAAACTTGTGTTGAAAAATCAATTGTCGCGGAAAATTCTCTGCAGAAAATCACTTCAGATATTATCGAAATTAGTCAACGAAACGAAAGTATTGCCGCTGCGACTGAAGAGCAGGAGCAAACCTCAACTCGCATTGAAACTTTTGTCGAAGAAATTCGTAAGATGGCAGAAGGCACCAGTAACAGTGTTCAGCAAGTGGACGCCGTGGCGCAAGATATTCAAAAAGTGACTCGTAATCTTTCAACATTAACTGGCCACTTTAAAGTCAGTTAAGTTCCCTAGAATCATTCCCTCTTTCTTTTCGGCTATGCCTTAAGGAGGGCGGGAGTATGCCCAAAATATGGGCTGATTATACAAAAACAATTATATAAAAAACAAAAATCACATAACAATTGGAGTTAGTTATGAAGAAGACAGTGGTTGCTGCCCTAATAAGTATGGCGTTTGGAGCAAATGCTGCAAACATGGATGATCTTCGAATTAGTGGGTTTGGTTCTGTAGGCATCGGTAAGTCAGACAATGCGATAGGTTATGCGGGTTACACCGACGAAAAATTAGATTGGGAGCAAGAGACATTAGCAGGCTTACAATTTGATTTTCAAGTAAATGAGCGTGCTAAGTTCGTGACGCAAATCGTTGCAAACAGCCGTTATGATTATGAGCCAAAAATTGAAATGGCTTATGCCTCTTATGATTTTGAGGCCTTCACAGCTCGAGCAGGTAAGTTGCGTTTACCTTTGTTTTTCTACTCAGATTACACCGATCTTGGTTATGCATACCCTATGATCAGACCTTCTCAAGAATTGTATGAAAACATTGTTTTGAAGGGCTACACGGGTGCTGATTTATTGATTCCGATTGAACTTGAAGATTCAAGTATTCTTCTTCAGCCAGTGGTTGGTATCGGTACGATTGATGAAGATGATTCAATCGTTGGCGAAGTGAAATTGGACAAACTGTTTGGTATCAGTGCGAACTGGAACGTTGATGATTTTACTTTCCGTGGTTCGTACTTTGTTGCTGAGTCAAACCCTTCTTGTGATTTCCAAAACTCACAAGATCCGTATTGTCAATTGGGTGCAATGCTAGATAGCCAAGATGGTCAGTTTATTTCTCTAGGTGCTCAATATGACAATGGTGCTCTGTTAGTTAATGTCGAAGCTGCGGATGTTCAGTTGGATGGGCAGTTTTATGACTATCAATCGGTTTCTGGCTTGGTTGGTTACCGAATCAATGAATTTACGCCTTACGTTTCTGTTAGCTGGGTTGAAACAACAGACAACGAAGAACGTGAAAACATGACTACGACGGCTATTAAAGAGTCGATGAATTACGAGCGTCTTTCTTATTCAGTTGGTAGCCGTTGGGATTTCGCTAAGAACATGTCTTTAAAAGCAGATGTGACCTATGTCGATTACCGCGACACTAGTGGTGGGTTCCAAAGCAATGTTGAAACACCAGCAAACCCATATATTGCAACGGGTAACTACCTTGAAGACAGCTCTATTGTCTATTCAGCACGTCTTGATTTCGTATTCTAAGGAGGCAACATGAAAAGTTTACTGGCAGCAATAACCGTAGCGGTTCTTTCATTTAACGCTTCTGCTGGAATGGTAGTGATTGGTAACAATGCTGGCGTTGATTCTCTATCTAAATCTGACGTTAAAAAGTTATTCATGGGTAAGAAAAGCAAGCTATCGAATGGTACCAAAGCACAGATCATCGAGCTGGCTGATGGTTCTGAAGGTCGACTAGCTTTCCATGAGGTGGCGACGGGACGCAGCGAATCACAACTTCAATCAGCGTGGTCGCGACTTGTATTTACCGGTAAAGCTGAAGCACCAATCCAGGTTGCAGACTACAACGGAGCAATCACAACGGTTGCTTCAAAAACCAACGCAATTGGTTATGTCGACGAAGCCGCTGTAACAGGTGACGTGAAAGTATTATTTAAATACTAAGCGTTGTTTGCTTACCAACATTAAAAAGCCCAAGGTTATTTAATTACCTTGGGCTTTTATTTCTAATGACGATGATTTTCACGCTTGATTAGAAAACGAAACTCAGCATGATGGTGTAAAGGACGGCATCTTTATCATCAAAACCAGTAAGTGCGTTGAAATCCTCAACAAAGGCACCGTTTGCTTTACGAGCCTCAAAATATTGCACTTCACCATTAATAGACACGTTAGGTAACACATCATAGTCAACGCCAATTAAGTAGCTGTTCCCCTCTAAGTGTTCATTGGAGTCAAATTGTGCGCCATAAACGACGTAAGGCGTGAATGACCCTAAGTGGTAACCAAGACTTGCGTACATGGATGAAGAGAAGTCGCTGATTTGCCCTTCACTGGCAAGTACAGCTTGACCAAATTCGTATTCAGCACCTAACGACCAAAGTTGGATGTGTTGGTTGTCTGCTGTTGGAAGTGAACCGATGTTTTTAATCTTCACGGTTTGGTCAAAATTGGAATCGAGGAATGACAAATTCCAACGATAATCTTCTCCACTCAATTGTAGATTGGCACCAAACATTCGATTTGTTTCAAATTCAAGCTCAGTTGTCGAATTGAAGTCGACTTCATTGTTATCTTTAATACCAAAAAATGGAGAGAGTAGTAGGGTAGCTTCATCGCTTACATCATGAGTCCAGCTCACTTTTATGCCATTGAAAGCTGTGATTCCGAGCACGCTGTTATACACCTCTGTCGGTGGCCTTGCTGTCATATAGGCTTGGCCTACATAGTAGTACTCAGAGGCAAGGAACAGTGGCAGCCTCAATCGTCCAATACTTACATCGAAGTCGTTAAACTCGTATCCGAGGTAAGCCCATTCGAGTTGAGGGTCACTCCAATCATACTGGGGCGGTTTGACAACTTGCACAGAAGCTTTGAATGAGTTGTAGAAGTAGTCTAACTGAACCCCAAATGTGGTATCGCAGTCGTAACAATTTTCATCGGTAAAACCACGATTGATGATTAAAGGGTTATCGTTATCTGAGGTTGCCCAAGAAGTAGAACCGAATCCGCTTAACGAAAAATTATCGGTAAGTTCAATAATCGCAAAAGCCGGAGAGGCAACTGAAGCACACAGTACTGACGTAATTATTCTTTTCATATTATTTCTCCGAACTTATAACGTAGAGAATGTTGGCATTTTGAGGAACCGAAGAGAGTGGGGAGTAACCAATACGGTTTGGTTTGTCATCAAGCCAGTCCACTAAGCTGTCGGTTGACGCCGTTTTGATTTCTCTTGGATAACGCGCTTTTCCTGAAAAAGATAAACCAGCCCAGTGTGCATTCATTTGAGCGGCATTTTTTCCAAGCAAAAGCTGATAAAAGTCCTCTCTTTCGGCACTGTTCTCAGGCCAATCAGACAGTTCAACACGTTTGCCATTGAGGCGTTTAGTTTTCCCTCTATAGAGCTTTCGCGCTTTGTTTATTGATATCTCTTCAAAACCGGAATCTAAAGAAAATATGGCATAATCTTCAGCGGCGTGAGCAGGGCTGAGAAGAAGCAAGCTTCCTAATAGCCCTACCGCGACTGGCAACATGACTCTGCGGGGAAGTGTTTTTATTGTTCTAATCCAATCCATGGGTATCTCCTAACAAGTCGCACTTTCTATTTGATGGAATAGCTTTTCTTTTCTTACGGGCTTCGCTACATATCCATCCATGCCTGAATCAAAGCACTTTTGAATATCATCGTCGATAACACTGGCGGTTAACGCGATGATAGGAGTTTTGCTTAAGCCTAGGTTTTTCTCATGTTCTCTGATCTCTTTGGTCGCAGTGAAGCCGTCCATAACGGGCATCATGCAATCCATTAAAATAATGTCGAAGCTACTGTCGTTTTGGTACATGTCGACGGCGATTTGTCCGTTGTCGGCGATTTCAAACGCGTAGCCGGCCTTTGTTAACATCACAGAAGCGACTTTTTGGTTAACTCGATTGTCTTCGACGAGCAGTATTCTTTCAGATTTACTCGGAACCGTGTTTTGTACTCTTTCTTCTGGCAATGTTCGCTTAGCTGCAGCATTAAGAATCGGCGTTACGGTCGCGGGTTTTTTCGTAGATTTAGTTTTGTAGGCAGCAGGAAGTGGCATCGCTTCAACGGCGGCAAGTACTTTTTCTTTTAGCATTTCAAATTTGAATGGCTTTGGTACATAGTCATCCATACCTACGTCGAAACACTTTTGAATATCATCATCAATCACACTGGCGGTTAAGGCGATGATAGGGATACGGCGCGTGGCGTTGGTCTCTTTTTCAACGCGTCGAATGTTGCTTGTCGCTTCAAAGCCATCCATGACGGGCATCATACAGTCCATCAGTATCACTGCGTAATGAGGGTTTGCGGTGAACATGTCCACAGCTTCTTGACCATTATTAGCGAACTCGAATTCAAAACCACTTTTACCGACATGAAGCCCAGCAATTTTTTGGTTGATCTTGTTGTCTTCGACAATGAGGATTTTGTGTTGGATCTCTAGAGGTTGCTGGCTTGCCTCTGAAAGCTCAGCTAAACCCTGCGTATCACAGAGCTCAATAGCTTTAATCAAACGTAAGCCGAGTAGGGGTTGTGCGACTTGTGCAGTAACGCTGTCGCCAAGATCCGCAGGCTCACTTAAGAAAGAACGTATCAAACAGATAGTGATGCCATTTTGGTGCAGCTTAGCTAAGTTATCTGCGTGGGTATTAGCTAGGAATGCATCATCTTCAGCGAAAACGACAGTAATCGGTTTATTGTGTTTCTGAGTCGCGAGTTGTTCGGTCATCGCGGAAGTGTTATTCGTTCGCTGAGTTACCTTTAAGCCATAAAGGTTAAGGTCGCATTCTATTCGTGTAGAAAGCATGTTCTCGTTACCTAGAACATAAATGTCAGCGGTTGCCGTGCTTGGTTTCGGTAGCATCATGTCAACGGGTAATTCTAAGTCGAAGTAGAAACAGCTGCCTTCCCCCTTGACTGAATCGAGCTGAATCTGGCCACCCATCAGTTCGACCAACTGTGTACTGATGGCGAGGCCAAGACCAGTACCGCCAAATTGACGTGTAGTTGAGTCATCTTCTTGAGCAAAGGGCTCGAATATTTGCTTCTGTTGTTGCTTGTCGATACCAATACCTGTGTCGCGAACGGCAAATCGAATGGTGACATTATCATCAGATTGTTCGAGTGTTTTGATCGACAGTGTTACGCCACCTTCAGCCGTAAACTTCACTGCATTCGACATAAAGTTCATTAGAATCTGTCTTAAGCGGTGATCGTCGATCATTACGCGAGCTGGTGTGTCTGGGCTGATATCAACGTTAACCGATATTTTTTGCTCTTTGGCTTTTGGCGCAACAATAGAGGCTATGTCGTATATCGATTCTCTAATCGACGCCGAGTGCGGGCTGATTAACAGCATGCCAGATTCAATCTTCGAGAAGTCTAAGATATCGTTGATCAAGCTCAGTAGCAGTTGGGATGAAGTTTCAATCGTATCCACATAATCACGCTGTGTGGGTGTGAGTGGGGTATCTGCAAGAATCTCGGAAATACCAATAACGCCATTGAGTGGGGTACGAATTTCATGAGACATATTGGCCAAGAAGCTGCTTTTCGCTTTGCTAGCTTGTATTGCGTGGTCTTTCGCTTCTTCAGCGTCTTCTTGGGCTCGCTCTGCGTCTTCTTTCGCTATCGTAAGCCTCTCTTTTGCAAGTTCTCGCTCGATGGTCAATCGTTCAACTTGCTGCGCAAATAGACTGAGTTCGTCTTTGCCTTGGATTAACTTATCCAAAGAAGGGCGAGTTTCGTCATTTTCGCTTTTTAAGAAAGCTAACACTAAATTCAGGTTGTTAGTGACTTGTCTCGCTAAGCTTAGGGTTAAGCCCATAACAATCGTTGCGAGCAGGGCAACGATTGAAATGAACAGAGTTCGCTGTATTTGTGCGTCATAGATAGCTTGCTCAACTTCTTGTTGGAATTCTTGTTTAATCACGCCGCCAAGGCTTTGTAATAAGTTAAGTCGAGCACTCATCGCCTCTAAGCCGACAGAAACTTCTTTAGGAGTCAGTTGGCTGATTGCGTTTAGGTCGAGTAGCGCGTTTCTAATCTCTTGGCTTTGAGCGAATACATCGTTTCTGAATACTTCAACCATCAGTGACACTTGATGTTCGTTGGCATTCAATGAAACAAAGCGTTCTAAGAACAATTGCTGTCTTTCACTCAAGGTTTCAATCTGTTCTGCAAGTTCTGGATCGTATTCTTGGCTGCTTTGGAATATCTCAATCAGAGAGGTACCCAGCTTAAATTCTTCGTTTGACCAGAACATCAGCCATTCCAGTTGTTGCAATGCGGTGAGGTGTTGTTGAATTTCCCGCTTGGTGTTTTCGAATGGGACTTTTTCTATTTCGAGCAGTAACTGCTTGTATAAGTCGCTCTGCCACTCAAGGGCATCCAATTTATCGTAGCTGTCAGTGGCTTGCATTGTCGACAAGGTTGCTTCGCTGAAGTCGGCAACCAGTTGATTCATTTCATCAGAAGCATCCAAAAAAATGATTGGAGACAGGTTTTTTAATTCAGCTTTTACTTGATTGCTTTGATTTTCAAACTCCTCAGGGCTAGAGGCCAGAGTGCTTCTATAAAGAACCGAGATATCTTGAAGGTACACAGATAACTGATTGGTTCGTTCAAAATCGGTCAACTGAGTCGTTAAAATATAAGCCTGTCTACCTGCAAGGAAGAGTAATAATGAAATGGGAAGTAGAACTAAGCCAAAGAGTTTATGTTTGACTGAAAGGTTATTCCAGACCGTAATCGCCATATAAGGATCCATCCAACTGTTTTTATATAAAAACAGTAGAATAAAAATGCCGATATGGAAACTTTGAAACCGCAAATTTAATAGAAGTGTGGGAGGGGTATAAGTTCTTGTGATTCCAGAGCTTATTTTGATATACGTTATTTTATTAGTAATTTATAGCGTTTGGCAGTTTGTTTAATTTTATGCTTATTGATGAATAACTTAAAAAGCGTACTAATGAGGACGATTGTTATCGAGGCTTAATTCGAAAAGAAGTTGCTTTAAAACCGTTTTTGCAGAGGGTTCTAATGTCCAAATACCGAGCATTCTGTTTAGTGCAGCGCGATACACTCTGTTTTTGAGTAGGAAGGCGAGTGTGCTCGTATCGTTGTTAAAAACGTGTGTTTGTATGATTGTGAGCTCTGGTTTATTTGCGATTTCAATTTTCTGTAGGTTGAAAGCAGGCAGGAATGAACACTCGTACCAAATCTCAATGATCTCTCGAAGTTCGATTTCTTCTTCAGGCACGTCACAGCCCTGAAATATATGATTCTCAGGAATTGCGGATAAGTAAGCAACATCAAGCTTGTCTGCAACGAATGTGTACATTTGTTTCCTTGTTACCTGTGGTATTGGGTCGAATCATCTCTCTCACTTATGATTTTGTCAATTACATCCATGTCGCGAAATGACGAATTGTGAGTAAGCGTTATGATTTAGCTCAAACTGTTTAAGTATTTGTCTGTTAAGCCAAAATATTTCAAGTTTCCATCTGGCTCTAGAACCAAACTCATGTTGGAAGTGGCGATTAAGCCGGGATCGTTAGTCGAAAAAATGACTGTTTTATTCAGCAACTTATCGCTAAACAAACGGTTAAAGTATTGCGCGTTTTCTTGCTCGGCACCGTTGAAGGGCTCATCAATGATTATCAGAGATTGCTCACAGTTGCCCAAGCCAAGGGCCAAACGAAGCTTTTGCTGAATTCCATTTGGAAGACCTTTGCACTTATCGACACTCAATTGAGTCGCTAAGCCTTCTGGTAGCCATTCGTCCAGTTCGAAGAAGCTCACCATCTCTTGCATCTTCTCTGTTGGAATGAGGCCGTTATGCAGAATGAAGTTGGTTTCTAGTGAGCCTTCAAAAATATGCAGGTTAAAAGGGATGTAGTTAATTGAGGTGCGATAACGGTAGCTATTGAACTGCTTGATGTTGTAGCCGTCAACGGATACTGCGCCTTGATAGCGATCCTCTAAGCCAGCAATGATTGAGATGAGTGTTGTTTTCCCACAACCGGTAGGGCCACAAATGACGACTTTTGCACTGGGTGGTATCTTAAAACCAAGGTTGGTTAAGCCGGTCGCCGCACCTGTGTAACGATGACTGACACCACTGCCAACAATACTACCTTGGAACAAGCGAATAGGCGGGCTCTTCTCTAAGGTTAATTTGTCATCATTCATCGACATCAAGTTATTGATCTGTGCGGACGAAGCCTTAATCGACTGGAATTTAGAAATTGAGTTGTAGATACCCATGATCGGACCTAACGCCTTCCAAACCAATATCACTGTCGCGAGCATTGCACCCGCATCAGAAGTCCCTTCCATTACTCCGATTACTGCGGTCACGATACTCGCAGTACCAATCACCTGAATCAAACTGCCGCCAGCGGCCTGAATCTTACTGTTAGTCACGGCAACGTTCTCGGCATCACTGGTGCTTTGCATATGTGAAGCACTGAATCGAGATTGAACGACACGAAGTAAAGGCAGGCCTTGGATAGTTTTGATACCACGAAGGATTTCATTCCATTGATACGAGACCATCGCATTGGCGCGCGAGCTTTTGGATGTGGCTTGCGAGTAGATATAGCGAGAATACACACAGAACACCAACATCAAGATTAAGCCACCCATCACTACAAGCGCTGCCGTACCCGACATCAGGGCAATCGCGATGATAAATACAATCACAAATGGCATATCAAAATAGCTAAGCGTTGATTCTGCGGTCACTAAGCGTCGGAAGGTATCGATATCTTTCAAACGAGCTAACTGGGAAGAGACCCCAGCAGTGGATGTCATCGCATAAGGTAGCCACAGCAGCTTAGATATAACGGCTTGCGAGATGTGCACGGCGAGATCTTTACCGGATGTGGCAATGATGTTGACCCGCATCTTTTTGAAGAAATACTCCGAGAAGCCAACAATAATGGCAAATAAGGTTAACCAATAGAGTGTGGCTTGAGAGCTCGAAGTCAGTGCGAAGTTATACACACTCATAATAAAGAATGGCTGTAACGCGCCCAGTATACTGATGACAAAGCTGAGAATGATCAGGCTTTTAAGTTCATTGTTGTAACGATAGAAAGCGTATTTTATCCAATTGCTTCTGTCTTGCGATTCCGGCGGTGGTTCGCGGAATAGACGAGAATATTCGCTAATCGAAATCAGCAAACAGGGCTTTTTACACATTGGGTATTCAATGGTGTTGTTGTTTGTGTAATCAAACAGGAGTAACTTTCCATCTTTAGTACCTAAGAAAATGGCGCTAAGGTTCTCTATCTCAATAAAGCATGGGTGAGGGTACTGATCGATATTCTCGAGAGTCTTTAGCTTGGTCACATCACAGCGGTATCCAAGACGCTCTATGGTCGCAGTAAAGCTGTCACTGTCTTTTTGTTTGGGAATAAAAGCGTCACTGAGAATAGACGGCGTGCCTTCCCATTCCAGTGCAATTAAGGTGTAAGCTAAGCCACGAATCAGCGGTGACTGACTGTAGCGTTCATCATAACCACTTGCTTCAAAGTCCAACACCCGCTGCGGAACATTGTTGAAATCAACTAGGATGCTCATTGATCACCTCCGGTAAGTTTTACGCGTTTGAGGCGGTGGTTTAGTTTGTCCATCTTATTACTGGCGATGATTAGGATTTTGTCATTGGCACGATAGGCGGTACTGGTCAGCACCACTCGTGCAAATTCCTCATCATAGACACAATCGATATCATCAAATATCAATACACGCTTACTGGCGAGTAGAGCGCGAACCAATAATAAGGCGTAGCCAACTTGGCGAGAGAATGGGTTACGCATATGGCCTTTGAGTTCTGTATAAAACCCTGCAGGAAGCCCATCGATTTGTGCCTTGATGTTCATGGTTTCACACAGTGCAAACGCCGTGTTATTCAAGCTTGGGCGGAAACAGGTTAGGTTATCGATAATCGTCCCTTCTACGAAAGAACTGGTCTTATCAACCATCAGCACGCTGTTGCGCCAAACGTTGTAGTTGACGTCATCCAGAGGCGTGTCATTAATCATGATGTCCAGTTTGTTATCGCTGTTCTGGCGAGTAATACAGTTGGCAAGGTGTGTTTTGCCTGAGCCACTTTTCCCTGTAAGTAAATAGGCTTGCCCAAGTTCGAACTCGATACGCTGTTTTTCAGAATACTTAACCGAAATACGTTCAACCTCTGTTGTCTCATGCTGATGTTCAACCGAAGCCGCCAGATCAAGCAGTTCGGCGATACGTTGTATATGGAGTTTGTTTAACTCCCAACGGCTCGCGGTGCGCATCACTTGTTGGTAAGGCGCAAAATAACGGTTGGTTAGCATGATGATCGCGGCCATGATGCCTTGGCTAGATTCCATATTGATAACGGCCGTTGCCAGTACCACAACAACACAAGCTATAGAGAGCTGTTGGATGAGCGCCAATATTAGGCTGAAGTTCGATTCAATCTGTTCGTATTTGATGTTCTCAACTTCGCGCTCTTCAACCATTTGTGTCATCAGGCTTTCAACGCGGTATTCCATATTTCGAGCTTTGATATCAAGCGGGCTTGAGATGATCTCAATGATTTTGGAGGTGGTTAACCCTTCGATGTCTGACTTATTCTGCAAGCTACCAATCTTTTGTTTGGAAAGGCTCCACGCAAAAATAGCCAAGATGACAGAGGCAATCAGAAGGGTAATGCCAGCCCATATGTTGATGAGTCCTATGATGAGGATAGTGATCACGCTGACGGCAAGGTTGATAAGCGCTCGAACCGACTCTCCACCAAAGAAAGTCTTAAGTTCAGGAATGGTTGAGATTCGTTCTAGGTATTCGCCCGGTTCTAAACGGCGGAATTTAGAGATCTCAGCCAAACAGATGGATTGAAATACCTTGTTGGTTAAGTTGGTCTCAAACTGTCTCATGATGACAGAGGAAATCTTCTCTTCCTGATTTTTTAAGTGATAGTCGAGGAAGATAGAAATCAAGATAATCGCGAACAACAAGAACAGCGTATCTTGGGCTTGGTTGGGTAACACTCGGTCAAAAATGATCAGAATAGAGAAGGGCAGTACCAAGCCAAACAGGGTCGATATTATCGTTGAGAAAGTCAGATAACACTTATCTGCCATATTTATCTTTTGCGAAAATTGCTCAGTTTGCATTACGACCTCCTTTTCTCAATGATTCCGTTGAGAGAAGGTGTTTAGGCACCAATTCTTGATTGTTTCGCCCTTCAATATCACTCATCAATTGCATGATGCTCTCTATCGATTGAATCGAAAGCACGCCTTTAACTTGCTCAAGCTTGATGGTCTCGATGATGTAGTCGTATCGAGCGCTTTCGTAATCTCTTAAGGCGCTGAACAGCTTACTTTCCGCCGCCAGCAAGTCGGTGATGGTACGCGTGCCTAATTGGTAGGCTCTTTGGATCCCTTTATAAGAGGCGTAGTTGGCGCGAATGATGTTTTCGAAACTGCTTATAGACTGCGAGAAATCGTTAATGTTGAGCACTGAGGTATTCACGCTGTTACGTGTGGTATAAAGCGAATCTTGGTAAAGCAGCTCAGTACGTTCGATGGCCGTCGATGATTTTTGATAGCCATAGTAATCAGAACCACCCGACAAGATAGGCACTGCGAGGTTTAAGCCAACACTGGTTGAGTTACTTTCACCTGTGGCTGTAATGTCGGTTTTATCGTAGTTATTGGCGTCATCATGTCGATAGCTGGCTGAAAGCGACACGGTCGGTAAGAAGTTCGAACCGCTCTCTTTTAAGCTTCTGCGGCTTCTCTCTACGTTTTTCTTTGCCACCAACAAGTCGTTATTCAGCTTTAACGCCTGATCCATGATCGTCCGTTGCTCGGTTTCGTTTATCTCTTTTAGCGGTACGCTTTCGTATATGTCTTGCGACGGAGTGATAGGGTATTGAATTTGAATAGAGAGCCCGTTGAGAATGACACGTCGATCTTTTTGCAAGGTTCTTAAACGGTTCGAAACACCTTCTTTCTGAGCAATCACTTCGTACAGCTCACTGGCTGCGGTATTTCCTAACTCCACATTGCGTCGCATTTGATGTTCACGCGTTTCAGACGATTTGAGCTCAACTTTGGTCGCTTTAATTTGGGCGTTGTTTTTCAAATACTCAAAGTATTGAGACCCGATTTCCGAAATAGTGCTTTGGATTTTGTTCTCATGCTTCACTTCTTCGATATTGAAGTCGAGCTTTGCCGTCCCATATTTAAAAATGTCGCCAAGATTGAATATGGATTGCGAAAGAGAAAGGCTGTAGCTGTTTGAGTTATAGCTAGAGGTTTCATCGGGAACGCTCGATAGTAAGGTTTCATTCTCGTTCCATGTCGTATCGGCTGCACCATTGAGTGAAGGCAGAAACTTAGAGCGACTGATCCCTATGTTGTATTCGTTCTCTTCCACACCTTTATCACTGGCGCGAAGGGATAGGCTGTTTTGCAGGCCGAGTTCTACCGCTTCAAGCAGGGTAGTCGCCGATGCCGAAGGTGTCGTGCTTAAAGCAAGCGCAGCCATGATGCTGCTAGTTAAGTTTTTGTACCGCCACATACTTGTTGATCACCTTGATTATTTGGTCACTTTTATAAGGTTTGCTGATCACGTAATCCATTCCGGCTTCGATACAAGCCTGGTGTTCGTTACTGCTGGTCAATGCGGTTGCACCTATGATGGTACAAGGGTTCTTCTCGTTTTCTTGTTCAAACTGGCGAATACGTTTTGTGGCTTCAATACCGCCCATACCCGGCATGATGCAATCCATAAAGATGATGTCAGAACGTTTATTCATGAAGTGTTTCACTGCGTCAGCGCCATCGCCAACCATTTCTGGTTCATATTCTTGCTTGGTAAGGATTCGTTTAAGTAAAATCTGCTGAACTCGGTCATCTTCTACGATTAGGAATGAGCTGTTCTCCATTTGTTCTTCTGATGCTTCCGCTTCCATAATGGTGAGCAAGTTAGGAATAAACTCATAAGGAATCGCAGGGGAGTTGATGATCTTATCGACGAAGCTGTGACACTCTTGCGCATGCTGAGTGTTGGTTACCGATAACAGCAACTTGGTATTTGGGTGGTTCTTAAGTTGAGATTTCACTGTTTTACTCAGTGACGGTAACTTGTTGGGTTCGAAGGTATCGGTGAGCATAATCGCATCGTAATCACCAAAGGTCTTCGCCGCTGAAAATAACTCATTGGCAGTCCGAATTTCGGTGATGTCCAGCCCCAAATTACTGAGCATTTTCTTCATCACATCGATGCGAACTTGAGTGTTGGCGCACAGCAGTAAACGTTTGCCGTCGAAGCGAGTCTTTTCTGTGTGGAAATTCTTCGCCTTGAGATCAAGCTCAATCTGAAAACGTTCCTGCGTACCCGATTGGAACCAGTGACTTTCGTAATACCCGTAATCTTTTAATACGCTTTTTGCTAAGTCGTCTGTGCTTGCGGTGTGGTCCTTGTGACTGCTCCAATGGAGTTTATTGAGCTTGGCTACAGAGACATCTAACGTTGAAAGGAAGTTTAGATTGATGGTAACTCGGGTATTTTCCATGTCTGAAGCCGCCCCAGATTCAATCGTCACAAATAGTTTCTTATTTGATTTGAGTTGAATGGCATTTGAAAGCTGTAGGAACAATATCCAGAACAAGCTGGTGGATTGGCCTTCTACGCGATTGGGTAAGTTGTCGGAAATAAAGCAGTCCAGTTGGCTTTCATTACGTTGTACTTTGGCACTAATATGAATCATTAATTCAGATAGCACGCTCAGCAGAGAAAACTCTTTCGACTTGCTTTCCGTACCCTGTGAAATCAATCGATTATAGTTTTCTGCTAGCTCAGATAGGGTGCTACATGCAGAGGTAATATCCTTCGCCATCAATACGCCATTTTCATCGGTTTCTTGAACCAGATATTGGACACCACCGTTAATGGTGTTGGTGATCCCACGAATCTCATAGCCGATGAGTGCATACAACTGTTTGTAGAGATCGTTATTGCGCTTTTGGTCTTCCAATTTACTGAAGATCAGTTTGAGATGAGAGTAGATCTGACGCTGTTTGGGATTGATGCTCACTTCATTTAGAAGCTCTTCAAGCCTTTGTAAATCTAACTGTTTTAGTTCTTGATACAGTGCATCGAACTCATAGTCGATTTCGCGTTCGTTAGAGCTGGATTTCTTCAGTTTCAACATGGCGACAGCGTTAGATAGAACCGTTATCACAGCCAGTATTACGACCACTATAAACAACCAAACGAAGAACTCGTTTTTCTCAGACATCAAATCGCTCGCATGGTTGTTAAACATGGTGCGGTAGTTGTCATCCATCTGTAGATAGTTGTTGGTCAGTGATAGATATAAATCGAGTACATCGGCACGTGCTTTAGCGCTATCGGTGAAACGGTTAATCGCTAATTCAAGTTGAGTGTATTCAGTAGCGCCAACCAAGCTGAACTCAGTTTTGTTCAAAGAGGCTAAAGATCGAAATTCATCTATTTCACGCTTCAAGTTAACTAGATTGAATTCGTTAGTACCACAAGTGTCGTTACTTAAGCACTGCTGCAGAGTTTGAATATCTTGTTCGATGGTCTGATTAAGCTTCTGAGCTTGTATGAGCAGTGGGGCACTTTGCACTTGCGCGACTGAATCTACTTTTGACCAAGAAAAGTATAAATAGAAAGCGAGCGCAGCCAGTACGATGCTAAACAATATGCTCAGTCGCAGGGCGGGTACAGAAATATTGTACGAAGGTTTTCCGCTCATTGATTACCTCTCATCGAAAGCATCTTCGATGGCAGACATCACTGGCTTCGCTGCGTATTCGATCACGCGACGCGAACCTGTTTTTACATCGGCGGTAAATTCCATATAAGGTGATAATTTGTATTGAGTGCCTCCTCGTTCAAGAAAGTTTCGGTCAATTTCAATCTCTGCTAAATAGAATTCGGCGTCTTCTTCTTCATAAGACGAGCGGCTGATTGAGGCGATGGTTCCCTCAACAAATCCGTATTTTGCAAAGTTATAGGTATCCATTTTCACTTTCACGGCCTGACCAATTTCGACAAATCCCATGTCTTTACGTGGGATCTTCGCTTCACCGTGAAGGGAGTTATTGATCGGTGCAATATCGGCGATACTTTCTCCTGGCGGAATTACAGCAGAACGGAAATTGAAGTGCAGTTTGTCGACCACGCCATCGACTGGTGAGTAGACAACTAGTCGATCAACCTTGTCGGAATGTTGTGGTTGTAAGATACGTTTTAGCTTGAGATCTTTATTCGCTTGAATGATTTGTGCTTGGTACTCGGAGTTTCGATTTTCAACCAAGTCACGGTGTTGTTTTTCCAGTTTGTCGAGCTGAAAACGTTCGTTCATGACCGACTCATCAAGGTTCTCAATCTCACGTACCATATTGGATTCTTGTACTTTCATGTTGAGGACGTCGACATAAGACGCCATCTCTTCTTTATAAAGCGTGTTTTTAATGTTGAGTTGTTTGCGAATGAGCGATAGTTGGTTCTCTGAACTTTTACGACGCTTAAGCATTGACCTAATCAGGGAGTTTTTGTGTTTAATATCGTGGGTAATGAGCTCTTCATTTGAACGGTTTTTAGAGAACTCTTGTCGCCATGTATTCATGTTGACCTGAACTTGTTCTGGAAATTTTTCGATATAAGAAGCGAAGTTGGGTTCTACCATGTCGCGTAAGCTTTCATAACGAATCTTATCGAGCTCTATCTGAATAATCTCAGTATTCACGGTATCGAGTTGTGTGTTGCGGTCTAGTGAGCGAATTCGTGCGATCGGCTGTCCTTCATAAACGACTTCTCCTTTTCGGACTAACATCTCTTCCAATATGCCGCCTTCTAGGTGTTGAACCTTCTCAACGTCAGATTCCAACAACAGTTCACCACGTACAGAAACGACGATGTCGATACGCGCTTGTGATGCCACGGCGATAGCGACTAAAGCGAGTAGGAATATGATGAGCAACGTTTTGTGAACACTGGTCATGGCACTTGCAAGCACAATGGTGTCGTCAGCTGTGACCTTAGAAGCCTCATTATTAGAAACGAGCGCTTTTCTTAAGTGATGTTCTATTTGGTTATTGCTCATGACTACCTCGATGACTTGTCATCTATTACTTCCTTAATGTCCAACAAGTGATTGATTTGTCGATTGACGTTGTGCAATTCAGTTTTTACATCCTCTAAAAGATCTTCTGGTGCAGGGAATTCGTGCTTACTCAAATGTTCCAATTTGGCCATTTTGGGTGGCAAGTCTTGATCGCACAGTAAAGTTAAGATGGTCTTTAATCTCTTTGAGTAGTTGTTGAGTTCATCAAAACGGTCACTTTTATGGAGCGTCTCTATGTTGATCGCTGCGTCTGAAAAGTCCTTATAAAAATCGCCTAGTAGCAATTGAAGCCCTTTGTGGTTGTTGTCGATTGAACGCAGCAAACTCGTCATGTCTATCATCATTCCACCGCTGTAATTGCTTTAATCACAATAACTAAGGATGTTTAAAGGTAGTTTTCAAATTTTTTTTGATTCTTTATGTATAAAAAGAAAAATATGAAAAATGTTGTATAAAAACTTGGTTTTTCAAAATGGTGTCCTTTAATGCCTCTAAATACGATCAGTTAGCTAGTAGCAACGGAGGCTGTAATGGCAGGCGAAAATAACCAAAACAACCAAAATGAAGATCTCAATGACGCGGTAGAACAAACGGACACGAACGACGCGGGTACGCCCTCCCAACAGCAGAATCAACAAAATCAACAAAATACGATTGCGTCGACAATAGCGACGGGTGCTGAAAACACGGATGCGGCCGACGAGGTTAATCAGGCTTTAGAAGACAATCCGAGTGGCGCAGGTAATGCTGAAGATGCGTCGGCTTCTGGTGCGGCTGTTCAAGAAGAGACGCCAGAAAGCGATGGAGATTCAGACGCAGCACAATCCAATGTAGTCGACAGTGTGGCTTCTGAAGGAGGAAGTGCTGAAAGCGCATCCGGAAGTGGTGGTGGGGATTCTGGTGCAGGCGCACAGGCAGTAGGAGGCGGTGGTGCAGCCGGATCTGAAGGGGGAGTTGATGCAGAAGGCAATCAAGACCAAGGTCAAGCAGTACAAACTTCAGCAGCATCAAGCTCATCAACAGATTCTGAAGGGTCACAAGGTGGTGATAATCTAGACTCGGAAACCGCAGAAGAAACGTTTGCAGTCGATGTTCAGGACCAAAGCGGTGAAGCAACGAATCAAGTAGAAGATGATTTTGATTCTGAAACGACGAGTGAAACTTTCCAAATCAATGTAGAAAGTGAAAATGATGCGCCAGAAGCAGAACAAGATCTGGCTTACATCATGGATGAAGATGGCTCCATAACATTCACTCAAGAACAATTACTCGAATACGCAAGTGATGTAGATGGGGACGAACTGGTTGCATCTAACGTTCAAGTTGGTGCTGATGCAACCGTTCAAGACAATGGTGACGGTACTTTCACAGTAGTTCCTTCAGCTGACTTCAATGGTGAACTTGACCTTACTTTCGACATCAGTGACGGCCAAGAAACGATTAGCAGCGCAATTGATTTAACGGTACGTCCGATTAATGACGCGCCGGTTCCTGAAGATAAAACGTTTGAAATAGAGGAAGATGGCACACTCATCTTCACTGATGCAGACCTATTAACAGGCGCTACAGACATTGAAGGTGACAATCTTACTGTTGAAGGTGTGACCTACGACGGTGGCGACGGTATTCTTACCGACAACGGCAATGGCACGTACACCTTTGCGCCAAATGAAAACTTCAATGGCGACGTAAACTTCGGCTTCGATGTGTCTGACGGTACCGATACGGTGTCAGCAAACATCGACGTAAGCGTTACGGCGGTTGATGATGCGCCGGTATCGGGCGACCTTGCTTACTCAGTCGATGAAGACGGTTCGATTCGTTTAAGCCAAGAGCAACTTTTATCACAAGCGTCAGATGTTGAAGGCGATGACCTGACGGCTAGCGGCCTTACAGTTGGCGGTGATGCAACAGTCGTTGCGAACGATGATGGCAGTTTCACCATCACGCCAGATGATAACTTCAATGGCGACATCGATATCAGCTTCGATATCTCTGATGGTACTAATACGGTTCAAGCTTCAGCTGACCTGACGGTTAACCCAGTTAATGACCTGCCAGTACTACAAGATCAACAGTTCAGCGTGGAAGAAGATGGCACACTTATCTTCACTGATGCTGACCTATTAACCGGTGCTACAGACATTGAAGGTGACAACCTAACGGTTGAAGGTGTGACCTACGATGGCGGCGACGGTATTCTTACTGATAACGGTAATGGTACTTACACATTCGCTCCAAACGAGAACTTCAATGGCGACGTAAACTTCGGCTTCGATGTGTCAGACGGCACCGATACGGTCTCTGCAAACATCGATGTGAGCGTAACAGCGGTTGATGATGCGCCAGTGTCTGGCGACCTAGCGTACTCAATTGACGAAGACGGTTCGATTCGTCTAAGCCAAGAGCAGTTGCTATCGCAAGCGTCAGATGTTGAAGGCGATGACCTTACTGCCAGCGGCCTCACGGTTGGTGGTGATGCAACCGTTACTCAAAACGATGACGGCAGCTTCACGATTACGCCAGATGAGAACTTCAATGGCGACATCGATATCAGCTTTGATATCTCAGATGGCACCAATACCGTTCAAGCTTCTGCAGACCTAACCGTTAACCCAGTTAACGACCTGCCAGTCCCTCAAGATCAACAGTTCAGCGTTGAAGAAGACGGCACACTCATCTTTACTGATGCAGACTTGTTAACAGGCGCTACTGACATTGAAGGTGACAACCTAACGGTTGAAGGTGTGACCTACGACGGTGGCGACGGTATTCTTACTGACAACGGTAATGGTACTTACACCTTTGCTCCAAACGAAAACTTCAATGGCGATGTAAACTTCGGTTTTGATGTGTCAGATAGTACCGATACGGTGTCTGCAAACATTGATGTGAGTGTTACGGCGGTTGATGATGCGCCTGTATCGGGTGACCTAGCGTACTCAATCGATGAAGATGGTTCGATTCGTCTAAGCCAAGAGCAATTGCTTTCTCAAGCCTCTGACGTAGAGGGCGATGACCTTACGGCCAGCGGCCTAACGGTTGGTGGTGATGCAACGGTTGTAGCTAACGATGACGGCAGCTTCACGATTACGCCAGATGAGAACTTCAACGGTGACATCGATATCAGCTTTGATATCTCTGATGGTACCAATACCGTTCAAGCATCAGCAGACCTAACGGTTAACCCAGTAAATGATTTACCAGTACCTCAAGATCAACAGTTCAGCGTTGAAGAAGACGGTACACTTATCTTCACCGATGCAGACCTGTTAACAGGCGCTACCGACATCGAAGGTGACAACCTTACTGTTGAAGGTGTGACCTACGATGGTGGCGACGGTATTCTTACTGATAACGGCAATGGTACTTACACCTTCGCGCCGAATGAAAACTTCAATGGCGACGTAAACTTCGGCTTTGATGTGTCTGATGGCACCGATACGGTCTCTGCGAACATCGATGTGAGCGTTACGGCGGTTGATGATGCACCAGTGTCTGGCGACCTAGCGTACTCAATCGACGAAGACGGTTCGATTCGTCTAAGCCAAGAGCAACTTTTATCACAAGCATCAGATGTTGAAGGCGATGACCTTACGGCTAGCGGCCTAACGGTTGGTGGTGATGCAACGGTTGTAGCTAACGATGACGGCAGCTTCACCATCACGCCAGATGAGAACTTCAACGGTGACATCGATATCAGCTTCGATATCTCTGATGGTACCAATACGGTTCAAGCATCGGCTGACCTAACCGTTAACCCAGTAAATGATTTACCAGCACCTCAAGATCAACAGTTCAGCGTTGAAGAAGACGGTACACTTATCTTCACCGATGCAGACCTGTTGACAGGCGCGACAGACGTTGAAGGTGATAACCTGACGGTTGAAGGTATCACTTATGAAGGCACTGATGGCGTACTGACTGACTTAGGTGAGGGCTCATACAGCTTTGCTCCAAACGAAAACTTCAATGGTGATGTTAGCTTTAGCTTCGATGTGTCAGACGGTACAGATACGGTGTCTGCAAACATTGATGTTAGCGTGACTCCTGAGAACGATCCGCCAGTTGCGGGCTCAACGTCCTACACGGTGAATGAAGATAATTCGATTACCATTTCTGATGCACAACTATTGGCAACATCTTCAGATATTGAAGGTGATGTATCGATAGACAGCGTGACGTACTCTGGTAGCGACGGTGTCCTCGAAATCAATGGTAACGGTACTTACACCTTCTCGCCAAATGAGAACTTCAGCGGTGAAATTGCACTGGATGTGGTTGTTGCTGATGAAGATGGTGCGACGGACGCGACGACCGCGGGTATCAATGTTCTTGAAGTGAACGATCCGCCGGTTGCAGGACCAACGTCGTACACCATTGACGAAGATTCAGTTCTAACATTCAGTGAATCACAAGTACTACTTAACGCTTCGGATGTGGAAGGCGATGTCGAACTTGTTGGTATTAGCTACGATGGCCCTGAGGGTATCTTCTCAGTAAATGGTGATGGCACTTGTAGCTTCGCTCCGAATGAGAACTTTAATGGCCAAGTTCAGCTTGATGTGACCATTCGTGATGAAGATGGTGCAGAAGTTGATACCGTCATCAACGTGGATGTTCTGCCAATCAACGATGCACCAGTATCGGGTGATTTGGCTTATAACGTAAACGAAGACGGTTCAATCACCTTGAGCCAAGATCAGTTGTTGTCTCAAGCGTCCGATGTTGAAGGCGAAGACCTAACCGCGAGCGACCTAACGGTTGATGGTGATGCGACGGTTGTAGCTAACGATGACGGCAGTTTTACTATCACACCAGATGAGAACTTCAATGGTGACATTGATATTCAATTCAACATCACTGATGGTACTGACACAGTTCAAGCAACCGCCGATCTTACTGTTAACCCAGTTAATGACTTGCCAGTTCCTCAAGATCAACAATTCAGTATTGCAGAAGACGGTACGCTGCAATTTACAGATGCCGACTTACTTACCGGTGCCACCGATATTGATGGCGATGACTTAACCGTTGAAGGTATTAGCTATACAGGTGGTGATGGCGTACTGACCGACCACGGTGATGGTACTTATACCTTTGCGCCAAATGAAAACTTCAATGGCGATGTGAACTTCAGTTTCGATGTGTCTGATGGCACAGAAACCGTTAGCGCTAATATTGATGTGAGTGTGACTCCTGAGAACGATCCGCCAGTTGCGGGTTCAACCTCATACATGGTCAACGAAGACAATGCCATCACAATTTCTGATGAACAGTTGCTAGCAAACTCTTCTGACGTTGAAGGTGCAGTGTCGGTTGACAGTGTCACTTACAGCGGCACAGATGGTGTGTTCCAAGATAATGGTGACGGCAGTTACACCTTCCTTCCTAATGAAAACTTCAATGGTGATATCAGCCTTGACGTTATTGTTGCCGATGAAGACGGTTCGATTGATGAAACCACTGCGGGCATCACCGTTCTAGAAGTGAATGATCCACCGGTTGCGGGTCCAACGTCATACACCATTGACGAAGATTCGGTTCTGACGTTCAGTGAATCTCAGATTCTTGTGAACGCTTCGGATATCGAAGGCGATGTAGAACTTGTTGGCATTAACTACGATGGCTCTGACGGTATCTTCACTGTAAATGGTGATGGTACATGCAGCTTTGCACCCAATGAAAACTTTAATGGTCAGGTTCAACTGGGTGTGACCATTCAAGATGAAGATGGCGCGACGGTAGAGACACAGATTAATGTTGATGTACTGCCAATTAACGATCCACCAGTATCGGGCGATTTGGCTTACACCATCAATGAAGATAGCTCCATCACGCTAAGCCAAGAGCAATTGCTAGCACGAGCAGGTGATATCGATAGCGACAACTTAGAAGCTATCAATCTATCTACTGATGAAAATGCGACCATCCAACACAATGATGATGGCAGCTACACCATTACACCTAACGCCGACTACAACGGTGACCTAGATCTGAACTTCGATATCATCGATAACGATGGTGGTTCAGTTCAAGTTGGCCTAGACATTACCGTGAATCCGGTTAATGACTTGCCACAAGCGCAAGATCAACAGTTCACGATTGAAGAAGACGGTACCTTACTCTTCACCGATGCTGACCTGCTTGCAGGCGCGTCAGATATTGATGGTGACGAGCTGTCGATTGAAAACGTGCTCTACACAGGTGCAGATGGTGTTCTTAGCGATAATGGCGACGGCACATACAGCTTTGCACCAAACGAGAACTTCAATGGTGATGTTCAATTCTCATTCGATGTCTCTGACGGTACTGATTCAACATCAGCTGTTATTGATGTCAGCGTAACGCCTGAGAATGATCCACCAGTTGCAGGTTCAACATCGTACACCGTTCAAGAAGATGGCCAAATCACGATCAGTGATGAGCAACTATTGGCAAACTCTTCCGATGTAGAAGGCGATGTATCACTGTCTGGAGTATCGTACTCCGGTGATGACGGCTCTTTTGTTGATAATGGCAATGGTACTTACACCTTTACGCCAAATGAAAACTTCGATGGTGATATTTCACTAGACGTTGTTGTCGTTGACGAAGACGGTGCAACCGCAACTACAACCGCTGGCATCGATGTTATTGCTGTGAATGACGGCCCTGAAACATCTGGTATTCAGGCTGAAGTCGACGAAGATAATTCAATCACCATTACTCAAGAGCAGTTACTTGCGAATGCGACCGATGTTGAGGGTGATGAGATAACGGCAACTAACCTACAAACCAACGATCCTGACGCGACGATTGTTGCGAATGACGATGGTTCATTCACCATTACGCACACAGAAAACTTCAATGGCGAGTTAGACTTCACATACAGCATCAGTGATGGTGAAAATGAAGTTCTGACGACACTCGACTTGACGGTTAACCCTGTCAACGATGCGCCGGAAGCGGGCGATGAAATCTTCATCCAAGCACAAGAAGACCAAACAGTTGGTGTGACACTTCGTGAAGAACCAGCACTACGTTTAGACCAAGCGCCAGAAAACGGCATCATTGAAGCGAATGTGAATGACGAATGGGTGGTACTGGAAGTAGGACAAGAAGTTCCTGCAGATACCGAAGTCCGCTTTGTTCCAAGTGAAGATGCTCTTGCTGAAGGTACACACACCACACAAATCGGTACGTTTGACGATAACGCGAGTGTGGATGATTGGGGTACAGAAGTTGACCCTTATACGCGTGAGTTCTCAGATGGTGACTTAACGGTAACCGTTCAAAGTAACGATGACCCTCTTGGTGCCTGGAATGGTAACACCCACATTGGTCACGGACTTGGTGATACAGACCGTCAAGGCCTGAGTGGTGATGAGAAACTGACTGTTTCGGTTGAAGGTCAAGACATCAATGAAATCAGTTTCCACCTAGATGGTTTGGGTGGTTGGTTCATGGAAGAGTCTCGTCATTTTACAGAAGTCGAAATCAAAGCGTTCAATGAGGAGGGCGACCTAATTGACTCGATGACTTACCACAAAGAAGACCGTGGTACTTTCGAGACAGATTACACGCTAACGGTTGATCAACCAGTGTCTTACTTTGAGCTTGGTACCGTGCAAGGTAATGGTACTTACGTCGTTCAAAACATGACAGTGTCACAAACATTTCATGATGAAGCGGTGTTTACATCGATTGGTGTAGACGGTTCAGAAATCACCGAAACGGTTGAGTTGAACATCCATGCGGGTGACAACGAAATCGAACTAACGGCTGATCTTCCGAATATTACTGTCGATACCGATGGTTCTGCCCAGTTTGCTTCGGTTGTGATTACCGAAGAGCAACTACTGGCGCAAGCATCTGATATTGATGGCGACGACCTTGATATTGAAAATCTAGAGCTGGTGGGTGAAAACTCAGAGCATGCAACACTCATCGATAATGGTGATGGTACTTGGACGGTAACGCCGGATGAAAACTTCCATGGTGAAATCGAACTCGGCTACCAAGTTACCGATGGTGAGCTAACAGACAGCAACATCATCAACATCAACTTCGAATCGGTGAATGATGCGCCAATCGTTTCTGGCCCGATTGTTCTATCGACAGACGAAGATGAAGGTATCACGTTCAGTGCGGATGACTTGCTAGCGAACACCACAGATGTGGAAGGCGATACGCTGTCTATTTCTGACATCACTTACGGTGGTGACAACGGTGAGCTAGTTGATAACGGCGATGGTACGTTTACCTTTATGCCGAATGAAAACTTCAATGGTGAAATCGACATCGACTACAAGGTGTTTGATGGTACTGATGAAGTTGCAACGCATTTAGACCTAACCGTTGTACCGGTCAATGATGTGCCAGTTCCTGGTGAGCCATTGCACACACAAATGCTTGAAAACGGCTCCATGATCATCGAAGCGAAAGACCTATTGTCTGGTGCGACCGATGTTGATGGCGACATTCTTCATGTTGAAAACCTATTACTTGCAGACCAAACGCAAGGTACCTTAACGGATAACGGTGATAATACCTTTACCTTCGAACCTGCAGAGAACTTCTCTGGTGAAGTGAATCTGACTTTCGATATCAGTGATGGTCAAGCAAGCGCGCCAAGTACTGCAAGAGTTGACGTTGAAATTGTCAATGAAGGCCCTGAGGTGAGTGGTCCAATTGAAGTCGCTGTTGATGAAGATGGTTCAATCACTATCACTCAAGAGGATCTGTTAGCGAATGCAACCGATGTCGATGGCGATAACCTTGAAGCGGTTAACTTTGCGACCAACGATCCAAATGCGGTTGTTGTAGAAAACCCAGACGGTAGCTTCACGATCACACCAAGTGCAGACTTCTTTGGTGAGATTGAATTTACTTACGATGTCACTGACGCGATTGAGACCGTGGCTGCCAACCTCAACTTAACCGTAAATCCAATCAACGATGCGCCAGACGTTCCAGACATGTCTTTCATTACGGAAGATGGTCAAGCGATTACTATTACCGAAGCTGAATTACTGGCACAAGCGACAGACGTTGAAGGTGATGAAGTGTCTGTGGTGAATGTGACGAGCGCAAGCGACACGGTAGAAGTCACAGATAATGGCGATGGAACATACACATTAACACCAGAGCAGGGCTTCTTCGGTAACGTTGACTTAGCGTTTGATGTGAGCGATGGCACTGATGTGGTTGCCGCAAACATCGACCTAAAAGTTGAGTTCGTCAACGATGCACCAGAAGCGACGCCAATGGTGGCTGATGTCGACGAAGATGGTTCAATCCTCGTTACACAAGAAATGCTGTTGGAGAACGCGAGCGACCAAGATGGCGATCAGCTATTTGCTTCTTCGCTTGAAACCAATGATCCGAACGCCAGCATTGTAGACAATGGTGATGGCACGTACACAGTGACACCTTCTGAAAACTTCAACGGTGATATTGCATTCACTTATGAGGTGAGCGATGGTGAGCTGAGCACGTCTAATAATATGACATTGACCGTGAATCCGGTGAATGACATTCCAATTGTTGCCCCAGGCATGTACCACATCGAAGAGGATGGCAGCATCCTGTTCACTCAAGAAGATTTGTTGAGTGGTGCAATTGATATTGATGGCGACGACCTAAGCGTTACTAGCATCAATTACTCTGGCGATGAAGGCACTGTCACCGACAATGGTGACGGCACGTTTAGCTTCGTTCCTGAAGAGCATTTCAGTGGTGATCTGCAGTTCAGCTTTACTGTGACAGACGGTACGGATGAGGTTGAACAAGACCTCAACGTCCATATTGAAGCAGTTGCGGATGCGCCGGATCTTGTGATAACCGATGGCGACGGCGTTAATGTTGATGACCAAGCTATTTTGGTTGAGCCAGGCGGCATTGTTGAGCTTAATATTGCGGCTGCGCTAGTAGACCAAGATCTATCAGAAACACTGACGGTAACGGTGGATGGTGTTCCAGAAGGTTCGGTTATTCAATACGATAATGAAGGCGTTCTGAATGACCAAGAAAACGGTATCACCAGTTACAACGATACTGAAATCACAGTAACGTTTGAAGGTGAAACCGCGGGATACCAAAACGCAGCGGGTTACTACAAAGTCGATGAAGACGGCAACATTACAGGTGTTGAAGTTGTCTACGAGAATGCATCACAAGTGGGTGGCGGCGGTGACCTTGTCCCTGGGCAAGATCAGTTCAGCTTCCAAGTCGAGGAAGGTGAGAGTTTTAACCTGTTCTTAATTCCAAACGGGCATCAACACAATGACTTTGACGCGATGCAAGACGGTCAGTACGAGTTCCGTGCTGAGGATGGTTCACCAGCGAACATGGATACGGTTGATCCTCAACTTGTCTTTGTTGCTGCTGATGGCACTGAAACCGTGGTGCAAGGGCAGAATGGTGACGCGATCTTCCATGGTGGTTCAAGCTCTCAGCTAAACCAAGATGGTATCGAACATACTCGCACGACGGTTAATGAAGACGGCGAACTGGTTTACGGCTTTGAAGATTTGTATGGCGGCGGTGATGCTGACTACACAGATTTCAACTTCACAATCGATGTGGGTGAAGTGAACAGCCAAATCTACAGCGGTGAAGTGACCGTTGGCCCTGATGGTACGGTGAACTTACCGACAACGGCTATCGAAAATTCACTACAAATCCAGTTACCAGAAGACTTCAACGAACAGCTTGAAGTTCATGTAACTGCAACCGCAACAGAGCTATCGAATGATGATTCTGAAACGGTCTCTCAAACCATCTACATTAATGCGACAGGCGCGCACATTGAGCACGCACCTGAAGCGCTGCCTGTTGCAGCAACAGTAGAAGAAGATGGTTCTATCACCATTACGCAAGAAGACTTGTTAGCTAATGCTCGTGATCTCGATGGCGACCAGCTGACGGCTCTGAATTTAGCAACCAATGATGAGAGCGTAACTATCACAGATAACGGTGATGGTACGTACACATTAACGCCAGATGCTGACTTCAATGGCGATGTTAGCTTTACGTTTGATGTGTCTGATGGTGATGATGTTGTCTCTACCAATCTGGAGTTAACGGTTTCACCAGTGAACGATGGTCCAGAAGCACAAGACCAGGCATTCACAGTCGGCGAAGATGGCGTGTTAACCTTCAATGACCAAGACCTATTAACAGGTGCAACGGACATTGAAGGGGACGACCTAAGTGTTGAAGGTGTAACTTACACTGGCGCAGATGGTGTCCTAACCGACAATGGCGATGGCACATACAGCTTCGCTCCAAACGAAAACTTCAATGGCGATGTGAACTTCTCGTTCAATGTATCAGATGGTACCGATACGGTAAGCGCCAACATTGATGTAAGCGTGACGCCAGAGAATGACCCTCCGGTTGCGGGTAGTACGTCTTACACGGTTCATGAAGACAACTCTATTACGATCAGTAACGAACAACTGCTAGCGAACTCTTCGGATATCGAAGGCGAAGTCGCAATTGATAACGTGACTTACAGTGGTAGCGACGGTGTTCTGGAAATCAACGGTGACGGTACATACACCTTCTCGCCAAACGAGAACTTTAATGGCGAAGTTAGCCTAGATGTTGTCGTGACGGATGAAGATGGCGCGACCGAAGCAACAATGGCGGGTATTACTGTCCTTGAGGTGAACGATCCGCCAGTTGCTGGCCCAACGTCATACACCATCGATGAAGATTCAGTACTGACTTTCAATGAGTCTCAAGTTCTGCTGAACGCTTCTGATATTGAAGGTGATGTTGAGCTTGTTGAGATCAACTACGATGGCCCAGACGGTATCTTCTCAATCAATGGTGACGGTACATGTAGCTTCGCTCCGAATGAAAACTTCAACGGCCAAGTGCAGTTGGATGTGACCATTCAAGATGAAGACGGCGCTCAAGTTGATACGTTTATTACGGTTGATGTATTACCAATCAACGACGTACCAGTATCAGGCGACCTGGCATACAGTGTTGAGGAAGACGGTTCGATTACCTTGAGCCAAGAGCAGCTTCTTTCTCAAGCAAGCGATGTAGACGGAGACGACCTTACTGCTTCTAACTTGATTGTTGATGGAGACGCGACGGTTGTTGCTAACGATGACGGCAGCTTTACCATTACGCCAGATGCGAACTTCAATGGTGACATTGACCTAACGTTCGACATTAGCGACGGTACAGATACGCTTGTTGCGACGGCTGACCTAACCGTCAATCCAGTTAATGACCTTCCACAACCACAAGACCAAACGTTCAGCATTGGCGAAGACGGCATCTTGAACTTCACTGACGAAGACTTGCTGACAGGGGCGACCGACATTGATGGGGATGACCTATCGGTTGAAGGCGTTACTTACACAGGTGCGGACGGTGTTCTTACTGATAATGGCGACGGAAGCTACAGCTTTGCGCCAAACGAGAACTTCAATGGTGATGTGAACTTCAGTTTTGATGTGTCAGATGGCACGGATACGGTTCAAGCCAACATTGATGTCAGCGTGACACCAGAGAATGATCCACCGGTTGCAGGTAGCACGTCTTACACCGTTCATGAAGACAACTCAATTACCATCAGCGACGAACAGTTACTTGCTAACTCTTCGGACATTGAAGGTGATGTGGCCGTTGACAGCGTGACTTACACTGGCGCTGACGGTGTCTTTGAAGACAATGGTGACGGTACTTACACCTTCTCGCCAAACGAAAACTTCAACGGCGAAGTTAGCCTTGATGTTGTCGTTACCGATGAAGAGGGCGCAACTGAAGCGACCACCGCGGGTATTACTGTACTTGAGGTGAACGATCCACCAATCGCAGGCTCAACGAGCTACTCAGTCAACGAGGACGAAGTTATCACCATCAGTTCAGAGCAACTGTTGGCGAACGCTTCTGATATCGAAGGTGAAGTGGCGATTGATAGCGTTAACTACACAGGCTCAGACGGTATATTTACCGACAATGGTGACGGAACATTCAGCTTCGCACCAAACGCTAACTTCGATGGAGATGTAAGCCTTGATGTTGTCGTTACTGATGAAGAAGGCGCAACCGTAGCAACCAACGCAAGCATTGATGTTCTGCCTGTTAATGATGCTCCAGTATCGGGTGACTTGGCGTACAGCGTGGACGAAGATGGTTCAATTACCTTGAGCCAAGAGCAATTACTTGCTCAAGCGAGTGATGTTGACGGCGATGACTTAACAGCGGCTAACCTGACCGTTGGTGGTGATGCGACCGTCACTGCAAACGATGACGGTAGCTTTACTATCACACCAGATGCTAACTTCAATGGCGACATTGATTTGAACTTCGACATTACCGATGGTGATGCGACGCTTCAAGCAACGGCTGATCTTACCGTTAACCCTGTCAATGACTTGCCAACGGTCGGTGAGCCACAGTTTGTGACTCAAGAAGACACCAGCTTTACCTTTACAGAAGAGCAACTGCTGCAAAATGCGGGCGACATTGATGGCGATAACCTATCGGTTGAAAATGTGGCTTCAGATAGCGGTACTTTGGTTGATAACGGCGACGGTACTTACACATTCGCACCGAATGAAAACTTCGACGGCAATGTGAACGTGACGTTCGACGTGAATGACGGTACAGCGACAGTTCCAGCAGAAGCGACGATTGATGTTCAATCTGTGGTTGATATGCCAGAGCTGTCGATTGCGTCTGACTTGGTCATTGCTTCAGACAACTTCGAGTCTGGCTCAAACGGTTGGAATACCGGTACTGAAAGCTCACAAGGCTTTGAATCAGGTGACATGCTAGGTCGTATTGGTGGCACTGGTGGCGATGAAGCTGTCAGCAAAACTTACGACATTCCAAGTGATGTGAGCGAAGTTAATATCTCGTTCAGTTTCTACGAAATTGATTCTTGGGATGGTGAGTCATTCCAAATCTTTGTCGGCGGCGAAGAGCTTACTTCGTTAGACAACTCGGCGTTCCAAACTCAAGATGGCACGACAACGTTGTACGATTCAGCGGGCAATGAAGTGGGTGAAGTTGTTCACGGCGTGTCGCAAGGTGAAGGCTTTAGTGGTTGGAACGACCAAGCACACCAAATCAACCTAACGGTACCCGTCGAAGATGGCCAACTTGAGTTAGGCTTCGGTTCAACCTTGAACCAAGGTGTGAGTGATGAGTCGTTTGGCATCGATAACATTGAAATCACAGTGTCTGACGCGGAATACCAAATCATTGGTACCGAAGATACACCTGTACCACTCGATATTGATGCCGCTCTAACCGATACCGATGGCTCAGAAAACCTTGCTATCTTGATTGAAGACGTGCCGGAAGGCAGCTCGCTTTCTGCAGGTACCGATAACGGTGATGGCACATGGTCATTGCAACCAGGCGAGCTAGAAGGGCTAGAGTTTATCCCTTCAGGTGACTTCAATGGTGATGTGGTTCTAACCGTGAATGCGACATCGACTGATGTTGATACGGGCACCACCGCGACGGCAACCCAAGATGTGACGATTCATATCTCGCCAGCGAACGATGCTCCAGAAGTTGATGGTGATATCAGTGCTGTGACAGCCGAAGACAACAGCATCACGCTAACTCAAGAGCAGTTGCTAGAGCACGCTGTTGACATTGATGGTAATGACCTATCAGCAATCAACCTAACCACCAATGATGAAAATGCGACCGTTCAAATGAACGACGATGGCAGCTTCACCATTACACCGAGTGAAAACTTCAACGGTAATATCGAATTTAGTTACGATGTAACCGATGGCGAAGACATGGTCGCGGCTGGCCTAGACTTGACGGTAACACCTGTCAATGATGCGCCAGAGCCACAAGACCAAGCATTCACTATTGGTGAAGATGGGGTTCTTAGCTTCTCTGACGCTGACCTGTTAACGGGTGCAACGGATGTTGAAGGTGATGACCTAACAGTCGAAGGTGTGACATACACGGGTGCTGATGGTGTGCTTACCGACAATGGTGACGGAAGCTACAGCTTTGCGCCAAACGAGAACTTCAATGGTGATGTGAACTTCAGCTTTGATGTGTCAGATGGCACGGATACGGTTCAAGCCAACATTGATGTGAGTGTGACGCCTGAGAACGATCCACCAGTGGCGGGTAGTACGTCTTACACCGTACATGAAGACAACTCAATCACGATCAGTAACGAACAGCTATTAGCTAACTCTTCAGATGTTGAAGGTGAGGTTGCGATTGATAGCGTGACTTACACTGGCAGTGACGGTGTGTTCGAAGACAACGGTGACGGCACTTACACCTTCTCGCCAAACGAGAACTTCAATGGTGACGTGAGCTTAGCGGTTGTTGTTACCGATGAAGAAGGGGCAACAGAAGCGACCACCGCGGGAATCACTGTACTTGAGGTGAACGATCCGCCAATCGCAGGCTCAACCAGCTACTCAGTCAACGAAGATGACGTTATCACCATCAGTGCAGAGCAACTGTTGGCGAACGCTTCGGATATTGAAGGCGAAGTGGCGATTGATAGTGTTACTTACACAGGCGCTGACGGCATCTTTACTGACAACGGTAACGGCACATTCAGCTTTGCACCGAACGCAAACTTCGATGGCGATGTTAGCCTAGATGTAGTGGTGACAGATGAAGACGGTGCGACAGTAGCCACCAGCGCAAGTATTGATGTTCTTCCAATTAACGATCCACCAGTATCGGGTGACTTGGCTTACAGCATTGATGAAGATGGTTCGATTACTCTGACTCAAGAGCAGTTGCTGTCTCAAGCCTCTGATGTGGATGGCGATGACCTGACCGCAAGCAACTTAAGCGCAGGCGATAATGCATCCGTTGTTGATAATGGCGATGGCACCTTTACGGTAACGCCAGATGCGAACTTCAATGGCGATATCGACCTAAGCTTTGATATTTCGGATGGTACTGAGTCAATTGTGGCGAACGCCGATCTGACGGTAAACCCAGTCAATGACTTGCCAACGACATCCGATGTTTACGCGAACGTTGATGAAGATAATGTCATCACTATCACGCAGGAGCAGTTACTTGCGAATGCCGCTGATATTGAGGGCGATGACCTTGTCGCTTCCGACTTAACCTTAGTGGGTGACGATGCAACGATTGTCGACAATGGCGATGGCACGTTCTCAATCACTCCAAGCGAAAACTTCAATGGCTACATCGATGTTGCCTACAGCATCAGCGATGGCGACACACCAATTGCCGCTAACTTAGGCTTGACCGTTGACCCAGTTAACGACGCGCCAATTGTTTCTGCTGATGTGGCGATAACCATTGAAGAAGACGGTTCATACACCATTACTCAAGAAGAGCTCCTACAATTCGCGACTGACATCGAAGACGATGACATGACCGCAATTATCGGAGAGCAAGGCGATGAAACAACCGTAACCGGTACAGTGTTGGATGCTGAAACTGGCAATCCAATCGCAGGTGCGGATGTTACGCTAACCGACAACGCAGGTCATTCTTACACAGCGGAGACGGATCAATCCGGTAACTACTCTGTGAGCGGTCCTGTTGTTGACCAAGGTACCGTCACTATTGAACAAGAAGGCTCTATTACTAGCAGCTTCCTGGTTCCAGCAGGCGAAGATACCAACGGTGGCGTAACCGCTATATCCGAAGTACTTGAAGAAACAGATATGCGTATCGTGGTCACATGGGGTGACAGCCCACGTGATATGGACAACCACCTATGGCTCTACGATACAGAGAATGGCAGTGAGCTAGACCATATTTACTATCGCGACATGAGCCATGATTTGGGTGAAGGTAATGTCGTTCAGCAAGATGTAGATGACACGAATGGCGGTGGTCCTGAAACCATCACTATTCCAAATTATCAAGATGCTGACATGCACTATTCAGTACACAACTACACCAGCAGAAGTTGGGATGTAGATGGTGTTGAAGATGTACAGGTTCAGGTATTTGTAGGCGATACATTGGTTGAAACCTTCAGCCCAGATTTATCTGATAACCCATCAGGTGACCATTGGCATGTATTTGATATCGTGAACGGCGTTATTGTTCCAAGCCAAGATGTAGGCAGCGAGAATGCGTTTGATTTACCAACGGCAGAAGAAGCGCTCGCGAATGAAAACGGCATTGATATCTCTGAATTGCTAACCGACGATGAAGGTGATGACTCTGGTGAGACGGGTGGAAACGAACCAAGTGTTGGAGATGTTTCCATTGAGAACGCTCTTATCACTGACAATGGTGATGGTACTTACACCATTACACCGGAAGAGAACTTCAATGGTGAATTCTCGATTAGTTACAACGTGGACGATGGCAACGGCGGGGTTACGCCTGCGGAACTAGACGTTACTGTAACAGCAGTTAACGACCTTTCGGTTATTTACGACCACGACTACACCATTAATGAAGATGGCTCGCTGACCTTTACCGATGAACAGCTATTGGCTGGTGCAACGGATATTGATGGCGATGACCTTTCTGTCGAGTCGGTTAATTACGAAGGCACCGACGGTGTGTTCACGGATAATGGCGATGGCACTTACACCTTCGCTCCAAACGAGAACTTCAATGGTAATGTCGACCTAACTTACGATGTCAGCGATGGCACTGATGTTGTATCGGCGAATATTGATGTTCAAGTGGTTCCAATCAACGACGTACCGGTAGCAGGTTCTACAACTTACAGCGTTGAAGAAGACGGCAGTATCACGCTAAGCGATGCACAACTTCTGGCGAATAGCTCGGATGTTGAAGGGGAAGTGTTTGTCAGCGATGTAAGCTACAGCGGCACTGATGGTGTATTCACTGATAATGGTGATGGTACTTACACCTTTGCTCCAAACGAAAACTTTAACGGTGACATCAGTCTTGATGTATCTGTTATGGATGAAGATGGCGCAACCGCTGAAACAACCGCAGGTATCGATGTCATTGCTGTTAATGACTTGCCGGTTGCAGGTTCAACGACCTACAGCGTTGACGAAGATAACGTGATTACCATCTCTGAAGCACAGCTTCTTGCGAACAGCTCAGACATTGAAGGTGATGTATCCGTTAGCGACGTTTCCTACTCAGGCGCAGACGGTATCTTTACTGACAATGGTGATGGTACTTACAGCTTCGCACCAAATGAAAACTTCAACGGCAATGTCAGCTTCGATGTCACCGTTGCAGATGAAGACGGTGCAACCGCTGAAACCACTGCGGGTATTGAAGTTATCGCGGTTAACGACGCGCCAGTGTCAGGTGACTTGGCTTACTCAGTGGATGAAGATGGTTCAATCACGCTAAGCCAAGAGCAACTGCTTGCTCAAGCATCGGATTTGGACGGCGATGATCTTACCGCGGCTAACCTAACCGCGGGTGATAACGCTACCGTTACGGCAAACGATGATGGTTCATTTACCATTACTCCGGATGCCGACTTCAATGGTGATATTGACCTAAGCTTCGACCTTTCTGATGGTACTGAAACAGTTGTTGCAACGGCCGACCTTACTGTGAATCCAGTGAATGACATCGCAGTTGTTGAAGATGTCGCTTACACCATTGAAGAAGACGGTTCACTTACCTTTACTGATGAGCAACTGCTAGCGGGTGCTTCTGATATTGATGGTGATGAGCTTTCAGTTGCCGATGTGTCTTACACTGGCGCAGAGGGTGTGTTCACCGACAATGGCGATGGCACTTACACCTTTGCACCGAACGAGAACTTCAATGGTGACGTAAGTCTGGACTTCTCGGTATCTGACGGTACAGAAACGGTTGATGCAAATATCGACGTAACGGTAACAGACGTTAACGATGCACCAGTGGCAGGCGCAACGTCTTACCAAATGAACGAAGATGGCACCATCACATTGAGCCCTGAGCAGTTGATTGCTAATAGCTCCGATGTGGACGGTGAGGTGTCGCTTGATAGCGTGAGCTACTCAGGTGCAGACGGTATCTTGGTTCAAAATGAAGATGGTTCGGTAACGTTCGCACCAAACGAAAACTTTAACGGCGACATCAACCTTGATGTGACGGTTATTGATGACGACGGTGCGACGGCTCAGACTACCGCTGGTATTGAAGTTATTGCTGTTAATGACGCACCAGTGGCCGGAAACGTGGCTTACTCGGTTGATGAAGATGGTTCAATTACGCTATCTCAAGAGCAGTTGCTGGCTAACGCATCCGACGTTGATGGTGATGCACTGACCGCAAGCAACCTATCTGCAGGTGACAATGCGACCGTAACAGCGAACGATGATGGTTCATTTACTATCACTCCGGGTGCTGACTTCAACGGCGACATAGACCTAAGCTTCGATGTTTCAGACGGTATCGAGACAGTCCAAGCTGGCGTAGACCTAACCGTTAACCCAGTGAACGACTTACCAACGGCTGCTGACCAGAGCTTTACCGTTGAGGAAGATGGTACGTTAACCTTCACTGACGCTGACCTATTAGCAGGCGCTGCGGATATTGATGGTGATGACCTATCTATCACGGATGTGTCTTACACGGGCGCAGAGGGTGTGTTCACTGACAACGGTGACGGCACTTACAGCTTTGCTCCAAACGAGAACTTCAATGGCGATGTAAACCTTGGCTTCACAGTGTCTGATGGCACTGAGACCGTCGATGCCAATATTGATGTAACGGTAACGGATGTTAATGATGCGCCGGTAGCGGGTTCTACGTCTTACCAAATGAACGAAGATGGCACGATTACTATTAGCCCTGAGCAGTTGATTGCTAATAGCTCTGACGTTGATGGTGAAGTGTCGCTTGAAAGCGTGACTTACTCAGGCTCTGACGGCACCTTGGTTCAAAACGATAACGGGTCTGTGACCTTCACGCCAAACGAGAACTTTAACGGTGATATCAGCCTAGATGTGGTCGTGACCGATGATGACGGTGCAACTGCAACAACAACGGCAGGAATCGAAGTTCTGGCTGTGAACGATGGACCTGAATCTGAGGATGTGAAACTAACCACAGCCGAAGACAGCACCATTCTTATCACACAAGACATGTTGTTAGCTCAAGCTACCGATATCGATAACACCGCAGATGAGCTGTCAGCTTCGGGTCTACAAATCGACCCTAGCTTAGGTGAGTTGCTAGACAACGAAGATGGTACTTGGTCATTTGCGCCAAACGAAAACTTCAATGGCGATGTGCCAATGACGTTTAACGTTAGCGATGGCCAAGAGACAATTTCAGTCGACGGCAACATCGATGTCACGCCAGTGAATGATGCACCTGAAGCACCAATGATTGAGATGCAAGGCGAAGAAGATGTGGTCATGGTGATTGACCCAGCTTACATTGCGGATCAAGTTACAGACCTTGATGGCGATGAGATCAGCATTGAAAGCATCACAGTTCGAGCTCCAGCGAATGCGACCTTAACTCAGCAACCAGACGGCATGTATCACTTAGTGACTACGCAAGACTTTAATGGCTTAGTAGAACTCGGTTATCAAGCTACTGACGGTGAAGAAGTGGTTGATGGCTCGCTGAATGTGGATGTCATTCCTGTTAACGATGCACCGTTTAACGTCGGCAACGCAATGATGACCACAAACGAAGATGGCGCGTTCACCTTCGATGCTGGCGACTTGATGAACTTGTTCGGTGACATTGATACCGCTGACCTTGTTGTTTCTCGCATTATCACCGCAGACGGTGAAGATGGCGGAGAAGTAACAGACAACGGTGATGGTACGTGGACATTCACACCAACAGGCGACTTTGCGGGTGTTTCTGACCTACAAGTTGTCGTGAGTGACGGTGAGTTCGAAACGGTTCTCGATGTTCCTGTGTACGTACGTCCTGTCGCAGATGGCGCGGTTATTTCAACTGACCATGATGGCCCATTAGTCTTCGGCGAAGATGAAACGGGTCACTTGGGACTGAACGTTGGCCTAGTCGATGATTCAGAAACACTAAGTAACTTGGTGATGACAGGTTTCCCTGTTGGATTCGAGGTAACAGATGGTGTGAATACCGTGATGATCACCGAGCCGGGTCAATACATCGACCTGTTCGATTGGGATATCTCAAACATTCAAATGACGCCTCCTGAAGACTTCCATGGTGAGTTCTTCGTAACCGTAAGCGCAACAACGGTTGATTACGGAGATGAGCCGGAAGCGTTTGAAGATGGCATCGATTCTGGTGATTTCGAAACCGTAGCGGGTGATTCCATCATCCTAACGGCGGACGACCTAATCGGTTTGGCTGAGAATGTGGATGCTGACAGCGATGATGAAGTGAAACTGGTTCATCTTGCCGACCGCAGCCAAGGTGAGATTGTCGATAATGGCGATGGCACTTGGACTTTCACTCCAGCACCAGGCTTTACTGGCGAAGCAGACATTGCGTACGTAGTTGATAAAGATGGCGTGCTTCATGATGAGCAAACTGGCGTAGTCGTGAAAGAAGGCGACTCGCAAGAGAATGCAGCACCAGAAGTTAACAGCATCACGACGACGGAAATCGCAGCGGATGCAACCTTGTCGTTCACTGATGAAGACATGTTAGCGAACCTGAGCGATGCAGAAGGCGAGAGCTTGAGCATTGAGTCAGTAAGCTTGATGGAAGGTCAGGGTGTAATTGAGAGCGATAACCAAGGTAACTATCAATTCACACCTGCTGAAGACTACACCGGTGATGTTCAAATTGGGTTTATAGCGACCGATGGCGAAAATCGTATCGAAAGCTTCTTCAATGTGGATATCCAAGGCGGAGATGAAGCTGCGGCGAGCGAAGGTTATGCCTTAGCTGATGATGGTTCACTAACTATCACTGATGCACAGCTGGTGGATGAATTGGGCGTGAGTGATTCTGCACAAGTTGTTGATGTTGCAGACGCGAACGATGCTGGCTTCTTTGCCGAATCAGGTGAAGGTGAGTGGACTTACTGGCCGAACGAAGACTTCGATGGCAATTTAGCGATGAATGTTGAAGTTAACGACGGCGGTGAAGTATCAAGCCACAGCTTAAGTATCCAAGTTGAAGATGATTCAGTACAAAGTGATGAACCACAAGTCCAAGCTGCTCAAGCAACAGAAGAGCAACAAGTGGAAGTGGCTCAACAAGCTGATGACCAAGCTCAAGATGCTGAAACTGAAGACAGTACAGCAGATGTAACCGCGGCACCGGGCGATACCATCTCTATCTCGATTCCAGATGAGGTGAGTGGTAACGAATCGGTTGATTACGCTGATATGTCTGGCTTACCTGAGGGCGCTACTGTGAGCAACGCACTGGATAACGGTGATGGTAGCTTCACAATCAGTGGCAACCTAGAGCAGCCTGTATCCGTTGAACTTCCAGAAGGTTATGAAGGTACTAGCGAGATCCAATTCCAAGGTTACGACGAATTGGGTAGTTCAATAGACGGTGCTAGCGGTTCTGTTGAAGTTGAGGTCGATGATCAATACACCATGCAAGGTTCTACGCAAGAGCAGCAACCGGACATGGCGGGTATGGAATCTGGAGGCAGCGACTGGACAAGTTCAGGTGGTCAAGATCAAGGTGTTGACTTCACGGATGACTCTGGAAGCTTCGATTCAGATTCTCAAACTGGAACCGATCAAGGCAACGACTTCGACCAAAGCTCGATTTAATCGAGAGGGCTTAGTTTTAGTCTGAACCGACATTTAGTCTAAACCAACAAGTAGATAGGGCAGCGTAAAGTTGCCCTCATTAAAGCCATGTAGAGTCATTGATGCATGGCTTTTTTATTTGTTTTGTTTCGCTAAATAAACTTGAGAACAGATAAAAATGTCCTTAATTATTAGAAGAGTTAGTTAGAAAGGAGGGACGACATGCATCGTTATGTCAGTTCACCGCAAGCGTCGAAGTACATCGTGCCACCACCTCAACATCGTGAGTTGTCGAGTGTGGATGTGCCTGAGTCCGAATTAGAGATGCGAGAAATATTGAATAATTGGTTTGCTGATGGTTTAGCACCCATTATTGAAAGTGAAGATGACTACATCTCTGCGAGCGATCACGTTCGATTTGAAAAGCTCAGCGGCACTGTTGGGATGCTGTTGAGAAACAAAGATTATTATTTTGCGGCTAAGCGGATTTTATCTGTGTGGGAACAAGATTGCCTTGAAACCACTTACATCAATTATCTCATTTTACGCAGTGAGCGAGTCACTTCTTTAAGGTAAGTGAATGCTGTGGCATTTGCCAATAGCGATTAGCCATTTAGGGGGCGTGAGCTTACGATCTTTTTGTTTTTCTACCGAATTAGGTAAACAAAACAGGCAAACAAAAAGGGCAAGCTTTGAGGCTCACCCTTAAGGTCCTTTCTTTTACTTACGTTGCTGTTTTGGCTTAACGTTATTTTCAACTGATTCTAAACTGAGTTGCAACTTACACCCAACCATCAAATTTGAGTCGTTTTTGAATCCTCTCAACCGCCTCTTTCTGCATTTGTCTAACACGTTCATTAGAAACATTTACATCCAACATTTGTCCCACCTCAGACAGCGTTTTCACCTTGTTATCAAAGAAACCAAAACGGTGGATGAGCACCTTTTGTAATTTTGGAGGAAGTGTATTGATAATTTGTTCTAGAGCTTGGGTAAAGGATTGATCTTCACAGTCTTTTTGCGGGTCAGGGATATACTCACTTTCACACTGTTCAAGTACTATCGGTGCGTGGCTGATACCAACCGTTGTTGTCACGTCAATAAACCCGCTAAGCGCCACGAGTTGGTCGACACGTTTTGCCTTAACGCCAGAGCTGTCTGACAACTCTGAAATAGAAATCTCTTTACTCATTTTTTTGCTTACATCGAGCTTTTTTGAGGCGAGGCTGTTTATTTCTTTACACACGTGGGCTGGCAATCGAACGGTTCGACCCGTGTTCATGAGTGCGGCTTCAATGTTTTCGCGGATCCACCACACTGCATAGGTTGAAAAACGATAGCCTGGTTCTGGGTCGTATTTGTCGATGGCCTTAATCAAGCCAATGTTGCCTTCCTCGATCAGGTCGAGCAGGGTGAAATTATTGCCTTTACGCTTTAGGTAACTCTTTGCGATTTTCACAACAAGTCGCAGGTTTGATTCGATCATGATGTCACGTGCTTGCTTGTCACCAGCGCGATTCAATTTTGCGTAATACACCTCATCTTCACGCGACAGCAGATCAATCCCCACAATATCCTTTAGATAGTGAGCATAAGGTTCTGCAGTGGTAGAAAATGATTCTTTAATGGGTGTGTCATCCGTGAACCCTTGAAACGCAGCAAAACTGTCATTGTTCATTTCCTTGTCCTTTTTTAGCCGACTGAACGTTTTATTTTTTTATTTTATTATTATGCCACCAAGTGATTAACGCTTGGTTTCATTAGAGTGTAGATAACAGTTTCTTCTTTACCAATAAATAAAATGCAATTTCGTATACTTACGTCACAAAAAGATCTACAAGTATTTAACCATTTTACATCTCATCGAACGTGTCGGTTTTTCATGGAAAACATGAACATGCATAGCTTATAAAGTATGTGTTATGCATTGGCGTATGTAGATAAACCGAGTGAATTTATAGGAGCGGGCGGCTATATAATTGATAGGGAAAATGAGGAGAACGTGGCAAGAGTCGAGGTTCCATGTTGCCAAAGTACCTCAGCTCTTTAACCTGTTCAGCTGACATTGTTTGCTGCGTAAAACTATAAAACTATTAGTGGAGACTAAAAGCTGTTACGGAATACTAAAAGCTATTACAAAAGCTCAGTGAATTGACTAATAGGTGCTGAGCACCTCATCGATTTGTTTGTTGATGATCTTCATTTCGCTGTAGATAACAGAAAGATCATCATCTTGAGGTGCAAGCTTATTAAGTGTGTTTTGCTCGACTCTTTCTAAGGCCACGGTGGCGGTTTCTTCGCCGAAGCTGGCTAATATGCCTTTTAATGTGTGCACGGTAAAATGAAGCTTGCCCCAATCCTGTTGCTGTACCAGTTCTTGTATCTCTTCTAATGAATTGCCATGGTCTTCTTGATACACAGACAACACAGCGAAAATCACTTCTTTGTCATTATCTAAGTAGGCATTTAGGGCATCAAAATCTAGCATATAGACTCCTGTCGGCTGTATGTTGAAAATGGGCTGGGCGGCTTAGTAGAAAAACCAGATCTTAATGAATCACTGAGCCATTGGCTCCATCTTGGTGGAAGCTCTAACTGTGCGAGCTGTTTCAAGTATTCGTGTCTAAGGTTTTCTTCTATATGAGCTTTATGGACGGCATATATATAGTCAAGTTTCGCCGCAATTGAATATGGGTAATTGTGAATGTAGTCCTTTAGTTCTTGGATGGAATCGGAATTTTCGATATTTACACAAGTAGAAGGGTCTACATCTTGTGATTCGAGTTGATGGTTTATTGTCTCCCCTCGAGCTTTTAAGCATTCTGCAACTAAGCGGTACAGGGAGTACTCGCCAAAGTGAGTCAGAAGAGGCAGCAATTGAAGCAATAAGTGAGTGGGTTGGTTGTAAAAGTTATTTGCTAACAGTGTCGAGGCTCGAATCACTTTCTTGTGAGCAACTTGAGGGCTGTTCTCAATGAGTAAAATATTACTTTGAAATAGGGCAAGGCTGGCCAGAACTTGTTGCTGTTGTTTTACGGGAAGTTTGAGGTTTACCAACTCTGTGAATTGATTAGCATGTTCCAGCAGAATACGTTTGTACTTTAATTGTGTCTCACGTTGGTAGGTCGCCTTTAGTGAACTGAAGTGAGCGCTAATGGAATGAATAATATCAATGTCGGCAGACGATATATGCGTCGCGTACATCTCACCAAGCTTGATAAGCATCAGGGTGTTGTCGACGTTTTCTGCCAAGTCGATTGCTCTTATCGCACGGTGACTGATGCTAGGTGTCATTTCAAACGCTCTTATGGCCAGTTTAAGTGCGGGCAGTAACATATTATGTTTTTCATAAATGCAGCTTAAACAATCAATAACGTTTAATGACAACGGCTGAGCAATCAGGTAATTGTGGAGCTTTTCTATGGCTAGGTTCGGTTTACCCAAGCTGTCTAGAATTAATGCCTCTGCGACTAATTTGGTCGGGTGCATTTTCGTGTTCGAGTTGTTGATTGTGCTTGAAAGCAAATCCCATTCTTTGCCTCCAATTAAGTGTTCAATCAACGTCGCTTCAAACTGAACGCTATTGCCATTCGGGGAGATCGCTAACGCTTGTGTCAATCGTTCCAGATTAGTGATCGGATATAAGTCATTCAGTTGGGTGAGTTTCTTCGAAACGGACACAGCACTTTGAATCTTCTTGCCTAAAGATTGAGTATTGATCGGTTTAGAAACAAAGTGATGTGCTTCGCCAGAAAGGGCCGTCAATACGGTTTCCTGACGCATATCCCCAGAAACAAGAATCGTGGCGACTGTATGATCGATGAGCCTGTTTCGATAGAGGATCCCCAAAAGCTCAAACCCCGTGAAGGATTGTTCTAAGTGGTAATCGATGAGGAGTACATGAAAAGAGTGCGTCTCGACCGCCTTGATGGCTTGTCGATAATCGGTCGCAATAAAGATGCAATCATGTGAAATGCCCAAGCTCGAGAGTTGCTGCTTAATAAGTATTGTTGCGCTCTTAGAGTCGTCGACAATCAAAACCCGCAGGTCTGTTGGTAAGGTCAAATCCATTTTCCTCAATACCAAATGTTATGTTTAATTTAGGTGTCAGGTTGCACATTGTCAAGGTGCCTATATCACATACAAACACTCAATAAACTATTGGTAATTAAAGAGTATTCGATAACATTTATGAAAGCCTTCAAACGCAGGCTGCGTTTACCTTATTTTTGTGGGGTTATCCGTGTTTTAGAAATAAAAAAGAGGTAAGCCGATAAGCTTACCTCTCTGTTTTCTTACTCGATTTTTTATCCGAAATGTAGCCTTTTTTGAAGCTTTACTAACTAAAAAACTAGCGCTAATCACGCATGTTAAAAATCAATACTGCCGCTAGAGCCAAGAACGCCGTCATCATTAAGAACACATCGTTGTAAGCCATGATGGCAGCGTCACGTTGCATTGTACCAAGTAAGCTTGCTTGCGCTTGTTGCATCGCCGTTGCGGCATCACTTCCTGACTGAATGAAAAACGCTTGTTGTTGCTGAAGCGTCTGCCAACCAAGTTGACTCACAGAAGGTAGCGACTCCTTGATGTGAGCCAGATGCTCACGGGTTTTGTTATCCAATAGCGTAGCGATAATCGCGATGCTGAAAGCGCCACCTAAGTTTCTCATTACGTTGGTTAACGTTGATGCGTCTGGCGTGTCCATTTTGCTGATGTTTTTCATGGCAACCAAAGACAGCGGAACCATAATAAATGGGCTACCGATAGCGCGCAGAACCATAGACAAAATCAGCTGTTGGCCACCAAAATCGATTGTCATGTGCGTATTCACGTAACAACTGAAACCGAACATTGCGAAGCCAAAGGTCACCAAGTACTTAGGCTTAATTATCTGTGTTAGCTTGGGCACAATTGGGAATATCAGAAGCTGTGGGAAACCCATCCACATTAGCACTTCACCAATTTCCATCGCGTTATATTGCTGAATTTGAGTGAGATACATCGGCAGCACATAGATAGAGCCAAGCAACGCCATCCCCAAAATCAAATAGGCGATACAAGACATAGCAAACTGCCCATCCCGCAATAGCCGCAGGTTAACCAATGGCTTTTTGTGTTGGAGTTCGTTTATCACAAAGTAAACCAAACTCACCGCCGAGACGATACTCAAGCCAATAATAAAGCTCGAACTGAACCACTCTTCACGGTTACCTTCTTCTAGTACCACTTCCAAGCAACCTAGCCCTAACGCCATGGTCGCGATACCAAACCAGTCGGCTTTTTTCAGGGTGCCAAGGTCGAGCTTTTCATCATCCAAACCATATCGGATCATGGTGATCACAAGCAAAGCAGGCGGAATATTGATGTAGAAAATATAGTGCCATGAAAAGTTCTCCGTCAACCAACCACCAAATGTTGGGCCGATCGATGGAGCAAAGGTCGCGGTTACGCCAAACAGTGCCATACCCACAGCACGTTTGTTAACAGGCAATAACTGAATCACTAACGAGAAAGCAAGCGGGATTAAAGCGCCACCACTGAAGCCTTGCATCGCTCGGAATACGATCATCGAGGTCATATTCCAAGAGAACGAACACAACAAAGATGAAATGGTGAAAATGGCCGTCGTCCACGTGATATAACGGCGTTTACCGAGCGCTTTAGAAAGCCAACCACTGAGTGGGATAGCGATCATCTCTGCGACAAGATAAGACGTAGAGATCCACGAGCTTTCATCTAAGGTGGCAGATAGCGCACCTTGAATATCTTTAAGAGACGAGTTGGTGATCTGAATATCCAAAATCGCCATAAACGCGCCAATCAAACCGCCAAATAGGGCGATCCAATGACGTCTTGAAACCTCGCCATCATCATTAGTGTGGGTGACAACACCAGCGTTACTCATGGTCTAGCCTCGTTTATCGATGGTCGCTACCACAGACAAACCAGGAAGCAGTCGACCTTTCAATTCTTGCTGATCTGGAATGATGATTTTCACCGGTACACGTTGAACGATTTTAGTGAAGTTACCTGTCGCGTTTTCTGGCGGCAGTAGCGCAAACTTTGCACCAGTCGCAGGGGAGAAGCTGTCGACAACGCCTTCGAGTGGTTGTCCCGGGAAGGCATCTAATTCAACTTCTACGGATTGGCCTTTGTGAATGCCGCTTAGCTGTGTCTCTTTGAAGTTAGCTTCAATCCACACTTGGTTGTTTGGTACCAAGCTCATAAGTGGTGCGCCTGCTTGAATCAGCAAGCCTTCGCGGACGCTACGTTTACCAATCACGCCATCCGCTGGCGCGTAAACTTTGGTGTAATCAAGGTTAAGTTGTGCTTGATCTCTTTGTGCTTGAGCCTCAGTCACGGATGCGTTTGCTTGTTCGATTTCACTCGCAATCACGATTAGTTGATCATTACTTGCGACAAGGTTTGCTTTCGCTTCTTCAAGTTCTGCTTGGGTGACTTTTTGTTGTGCGACCATGCTGTCGACTTCATCTTGCGAAGCATAGTTACGCTTTAATAAGCTACGAGAACGCACGACTTGTTGGATTGCACGCTCGTATTCAGCTTGCGCGGAATCAACACGGCTGTCAGCTTGATTTATTTGGCTACGTTGTAACGTTTGTTGAGCGATAAGGTTGTGTACGCTTGATTGAACGACGCTTAAATGCGCATTCGCCTGAGCAAGTGCAGATTGGTAATCACGATCATCAATTTGAACCAACAAGTCACCTTGTTTAACCGATTGGTTATCACTCACGTAAGACTTAACAATATAACCCGACACCTTCGGGCTAATATTAGTGATGTCGCCTTGTAGGTAGGCATTGTCGGTAGATTCAAAGTATTGGCCATAGCCGTACCAATATCCGGCGCCAGCTAGACCTAATGACAGCATGATCGCAGTAGCAATAAGTGGGGCTTTTTTACGTTTTTTTGTGCTTACTGATTGCGAAGCGTTGTTGTTCTCTGTCATTTTTTATTTCTCATTTTGTTCTTATTTAGATGTAACGAATTGTAAATGAATTCGATTGATTGATAAGATAGGAAAAAAAGGAAACACTGTTGCAATAATCTTACTAATAGGGCTTTGGGAGAAGTACGATGGACTTAAATGCTGTGACTGTTTTTACACAAGTTGTTGATTGTGGGAGTTTCACGCATGCAGCTGAAGCATTGAACATGACCAAGTCGACCGTCAGCCGAAAGCTTGACGAGCTAGAGCAGCATCTAGGTGTGAGGTTGATCACTCGTTCGACACGAAGTTTAGTTTTAACGCCAGAGGGTGAGCGCTTTTATCAGTCGAGTATGCAGATGCAAGAGATCATGAACCAAGCTGAGTTAGAGGTTTCTGCCAATCAGGATTTGATCCGAGGGCAGTTGAATGTTGTGTTGCCTGTCGAATTGGGACATCAAGTATTAGCCACATACATCCACAGTTTCCTAAAAGAGCACCCAAACGTGACTTTGAACTTAGAACTGTCGAATCGAGAAGTCGACATCATTGCGGAGGGGATCGATCTTTACGCGCAAATTGGTGAGCTGGTGGATTCGAGCTTGGTTTCTCGCTACCTCACAACATCGAAGCGTGTATTGGTAGCCAGCCCTGAGTATTTAGAGCAGTTCGATGAAATCTCTTCACCCGATGATCTTGAACCACCATTCAGAATGATTGAGGTGGTGAACAAGGCGGCGCGTCTACCCAAGTGGCATTTACAATTAGAAGGCGGAGAGTCGATTTTGATCGATCTACCGTGTCAGTTGCGGGTGAATACCATCACGGCATGCCTAACAGCGTGTGTGGATGGGCTCGGCTTGGCGGTACTTCCTGAATTCATTTGTCGGGAACACTTCAAGACAGGTAAGCTGATTCGTTTGTTACCTGAATATGAGATGCCAGAAGTTTCAGTAAGCCTAGTGTATGCAGACAGGCAGTTGATGCCGAAACGTAAAAAGGTCTTTATCGACTATCTACTGACTGCCTTTCAAAATAGGAAGCACAAGTAACGGGCTGAACATTAGCGGGTAAATAAGTGCTTAGGCTTCCTATTAATCGCTTTTGCCTAAAGCGTATCGAAGCTAATGATAAGTTGACTGCCAATCGACGACTTGTCCATTCGCCAATATAGCTTTGACCGACAGGGCCGCAATATCAATGTTATCGTGACGAAAGGTCTTGTTGGAGAAGTTGGCAATGATCTTACTCCCGTCACTGAACTCGGTTTGTTGAACTTCGCCGCTTTTGTCTAACCAGTCGAAATCGACCAACTGTTTATCCCATAACTGTTCGTGCATCGGTTCAAAGCCATCTTGATAGTGTTTCAATGCTTTGATTCTCGTGCTTGAACTTGATAAAGCTTCATCTCTGGTCAAGTGAACCATCGGTGGTGTGTTGTACAGCATGGCGGTTAAGTCACGTTCTGCTCGTACATTAGTGAATTTAAGGCTGTCTGAGTGCCAATGGTGCGTATTGATCACTTCATCGTGGAAAACGGCTTGGTATAACGGAATTCGGTATTGAGGCGAAAACAGTAGCGATTTGTAGGAGTCTTTAACCTCGGCGGGTTTAAAGAAGAAGTCAGGCTTGTGGTCTGGGTACCAACGACCTAAGTAATAGGGAGATCGGCGATTCTCTTTCATGTCTTTATCTGTCCAGCCAAAACCAACCGTTTCTAAGCCGTGCACAAACGCGATGCCTTTTGTTGTTAGGCTGTTGCCGTCTTCAGATCCTAATACTAACGATGGTTGCTCGCTAAGCCACTGCATTCGGTTATTGAAGGCAGAAAGTATATCCGACTCACTGGTGTTATCGCGGTAGTCCTCACGTGCCATTGCCGTCGCATCAACATCTAAGAACAAGCTGTTGAAGTTGCCGAATTTCATAATGTCTTGAGCGCGCTGCTTTACGTAATCTAAATGGCAATTCGGATTGAGATAGAATCCGTTACCTCGAAACCCTTTTTTTAGGCTGCCATCCGCTAATTCAATGGCACAACTTTGACGCATCGGCTCTGGTAATTGAGCGGTTAGCCAGTTGTCGTTCAGCTTCGCAGGAATGGCTGTGTTGTAGGAGTCATAGGTGCCGACCAGATATCCTGACTGTTTTGCCAGACCCACAGCGTTAGGTTGATAGAATGCTGGCATCCAATTATCAAATCCGAGCCAAAGTTTGTTTAAGCCTGCCTTATTTAGGTTGGTTACCATGCCTGAAGACAACGCTTGTCCCCAAGTGTCTGACGAGTTTAGGTAAGGGGAAGCGTGCTCTAGCAACCAGTTCTTCTTATTCTGCGCTGCCACGTATTGAGCTTTAATCGTGTTGTTTTCGAGTGTCGGATTACCGATTGGAAATAACACCTGCAACGACTGGCTAATAGAGTTCAACAATAACTGTTTGTGGTACTGACTGAACCAATTTTTACCCTTGGAGAGTGATGAAAGCTCTCTTTTTGCTTCCTTGGAAACGTTGAGTTTAGAGCCCTTTAGATACCAGCTTTTCAATCCCCACCAGTCGCTTACATCTTGGACGCTTAGTGGATCTTTGCCAAACAAATAAACGTGGCTCGCGCCGATCAACTTACTCACATCTGGATTGCGCTTTTGCTTTGCTACAAGTGTTTCAGACTGGTCATTATTGATGCGCCAATCTCGGTACTGTTTGGCACCATCTAACCACGAGTCTCCGAGGGTGATACTAACAATAAAAGGCTGTGACTGATTGAGCATCGTAAATTGGTGTGATGCCTTCATATCAATTTTGGTCTTTGTATTTGAGGAAGCATTAGAGGATGCATCTGAAAAGAGCAGTCGATTGTTGGTTGCATTAATCATCTGATAGCTAATGAAGTGGTCGTTATGTTGTGCTGTCCAAAAAGGCATCTTTAGGTCTTGAGTGGTGTTGCTTCCAGAATGGTTGTCGACTAGATAACTCCCCCAAAGCTTGTTATCTGTAGGTACACGCATGCCTTCGCTAAAAGGAAGAAATAGGGTCTGAGTTTGTTTTTCTGCAAGATCAAACCACGCCAACTCTACGGGCTGGTTACGTTTCACCTGTATATTTGAAGGGAAGCTGAACTGAAAAGTGAGTTGATCTTGATTAAGCTCTGCCTCAACGTTTATCCCACTAGGTACTAAGGTCCAAGTTGCGGTCCTTGCTGAGTTAGTTTTATCGGAAAGACCAATGACTAGATTCGTCACTTTCTGTGGTTGGCTATCAACGGTGAGAGCGCCGCTGTTAACGCTTAAGCCGTTCCAATCTATCTCTAAAGTATTCGATGAAATAGAGACGGTATTGTTGGTAGTGGTGTTAGCGCTGACGCTGCTATTACTGGTTAGCGTTATTTGGCTCGCTTGTGCATTGGATGAAAACAGACAAGCTGTTGTTAAAGCTACAATGGCACAAGTAGAAAGATTGAGTGGGTGACGTACACTGAGCATATCAAGATTCCGTAAAAGGTAAGTACGGTTATTACACCCAAGTAGCGCTAGTGCTTTGTCACCTATATGTCTCTATTTTCTGCATTACCTAGTTTCGAATCTTCTTCTGCATGCATTCCATTAGAAAGGCACCGCGACACGCTGTACATATTGGACTTCAATCGCACCTTGGTATTCAAACATTTCAACCGAGGCACTCAAATGTTTAGCATTAGTCCCTAGCGGGCTTTCTGTGGGAACGGGTGCTTGTGCTGTCTTGATTGGCACTTTGTAACCTAACAGGTTGTAGTTAGCATCAAACCATTGCCAACTCACATTGGCGTTAGGGCAGTTGTCGATCACCTTCGGTGGCGTGATCACGATATGTGGTTCGCTGAGTTTACTTTCGAGTGTTAACCATCGCTTGCTGTTGTCTAAAGCGACAACAATAGGATAGTGGTTCGAACCTACCCTTAGTTGATAAACACCAGATTCGGGTTTGATAAACATTTCACTGGTCTCAATCTCTTGATACTCATTGTTAGAAGCGAGTTGTCCATCGAGAAGGACTTTACCTTTAGGGGAGACCAGAGAGATAGGTTGTGTTTGGATTTTTATGTCTTCACTGAGTTGTTCTGCAGCGACTTTGATTTGATAACCTTGCGATGACAAGCCGTAGCGTCGAATGAAGCTAACTTGAATGTGATGTTTCGTCTCAGTGTTTTGTCTTAGTGAAGTTCCGCATTGAGTTTGGCTCAGTATCTCTTGTTTAACTGGCAACCAAAGCTCACTATCGAGCGTTTGTTGGTCGAGTGCGATTTGAAGCTCTTGCCACGCAACTTGAGGTTGTTCATCAAGTAGAGATTGATACGTATGTTGTAATGGCGTGTTGGTAAACCAAGCGGCGTGACACGCAAACGGCAAAGCGCAGATCAATGCGATTAACGAAGTGACTCTCATTATGATTCCCCAGCTAAGCGGTAACCAACGCCGCGATGTGTTTCGATCTTTAGGGGTGGAAGCTTCTGGCGCAAGCGTAGGATGTGATTATCCACGGTTCGGGTACTTGGAAAGGCTTGATAACCCCAAATCTTATTGAGTAACTCATCACGATGAAACACACGACTTTGGTTCTGAACAAACAAGACCAATAACTGGAACTCTTTAGGTTTTAACGTGATCGGGCTTTCATCCAAATAAGCGATTCGTTCAGACAAGCGGACTTCAATGTTGGCGTAATTTAGTTGGCTCACCCCTAACGGACGAAGTTGGGTAATGACTCGAGCAAGCAACTCCTCGTTTGAGAAAGGTTTAGTGACGTAATCTTTGGCACCTGCCATTAAACCTTCAACACGTTGTTGAACTTCTACTTTAGCGGTCAGCACAATCACAGGAAGCGCTTTGAGGAGTAGCCAATTCGGCAGGTGTCGCAAGCTGTCACCGTCTTCGAGTTGTCGATCCAGTATCACTAGATCGGCGCGGAACCATTGCTTACTGGCACTCTCTGAATCCTTCGCCCAAAGGCATGGGTAACCATTGGACTCAAAGAAGCTGACGAGGCCTTGTCCAAGCAGATGGTCGTCTTCAATCAGCAGTAGGGTGTTCATAAGCTATTTCCAAAATACATCGGGTTGGGTTACGAAGAATAATGAGACGGCCATTCGCTTGTTTCATCAAGTGTTCGACAATAGTGAGGCCAATGCCCATGTTGTCTTGTCTGTGATTGGTATTCGGTGTTGCTCGAGATACGAACCGTTGCAGAAAAGAAGGGAAGTGACCTTCGTCTTGCACCTCAATCCTGAGCTTATCAGCGAGTTCTACCTTGACCAAAACCTCACCTATACCGTGCTGTTTAGCGTTCTTAATCAAGTTATCTAAGCAGATGGTTAGCCAGTAATACGGTAGGTTAAGTTCAGCATCACTTGAATCACATTGATACTCGATATTGTGCTTTTCACATACATGATCGAGCCACTCTTCTAAGGATGCGTTCTGCTTTAATAAAGGCTCCGACTGATCCGCACTTAGATACACTTTACTGTTTTCAGTGAGCTGAGATAGCCGTTGATAGTCGGATATTAAACGCCAAACCGCATTTTGAGTTTCATCAGAAAAGTCATCGTAGCGATTTCTAAACATCTCGACGGTTAGACCTAGGCTAGTAATTGGCGTGCGCAGTTCATGAGTAAGAAGCTGTAAAACGAACTGCCTCTCTTTTCGTTGTTTTGTTCTTAGGTATAAGACTCTACCGAGTCCGGAAAGCAACGTTAACAGCAATGTAAAGATCAAGGTTTTCATGATCAGATTGTCATTGCTAGGCTCGCTTAAGCACACGTTGCTGTAACGAAAAGTACAGGTTTCACCCGTCAAAGATACCTCTTGCCGCTCTGCAATAGGTTGCCAAACATCTAAGGGAATGGCTTTCCAGCCTTGCTCGCCACTTAACCAAAGCACATCGTCCTGTTGCCAAGCTCGGTATCCACTGAGCAGTGCTTCTCTGCCTTGTGCACTTAGGTTTTCTAGCTTGCTATATAAAGGGTGCTGAGGGTTGGTAAGACTCAAAAATGGGCGTATCTGCTCGGTCACATCTGGGTAAGCGGCTAAATAACGATCAGCAAAACTGCTACCTGCAGGGTGTCGTTTGGAGTGTGCTGCAAACCAAATGGAATCCAATGCTTGTTGCTGACACAAAGCGAGCTCAAACTCGATGGCGTCATCTAACGAAGGGTTATTGCTTTCAATCGCTCGGCAGTGATCTTGTATTGACGCTAACGCTGCGATGTCGTCCCAATTGAATTGGTTGAAATCAGGATAGCGGCTACGTTCATGAAGCAGAACTTTCGGATACTGAGCCAACTCTTGTTGAGATACTAGGATTGGGGATGATTGCCAGCTCAGTTGATACAGGGTTTGCCACTTGTCTTGCAAACTTTGGGCATTGGCTAGAGTTGGGAGCCAAAAGATCAAGCCAAGGGCTAAGGTAAACCTGCGCATCCAATCATTCTCGTTAAAAGTCGTGGGGCGAGTCTAAAGAGTTTTGGACGTGATTTGTAACCTGAATGTCAACAAGTGTTCCTTTAACAACAAATTGTCGAGTGGGTCATGTTTTATAAGAATAAATTAAAAATACAGTAAGTATCATTTGAATGGGTTAAACTAGATAATTGTGTACTTATTGTCATTATTGGGCGGGTGGAGGGGACTATACTGGGCTCATACCTAATCAGAGGAACCACCATGAAAACACTCATTAAATCAGTATTGGCACTTAGTATCTTAACAGCGGGCTCGGCTCAGGCATTCGAATTAACGAGTAATGATATTCAAGAAGGTCACCCAATGGCGAAGACGTTTGAATATTCAAGTTGGGGCTGTGATGGCGAGAACTTGTCACCGCAGTTGATGTGGAAAGATGCTCCAGCAGGAACCAAAAGCTTTGCAATCACGGCTTATGATCCAGATGCACCAACTGAAAGTGGTTTCTGGCATTGGGTGGCGTTTGATATTCCAGCGACAGTGAGCGAGCTACCTCGCGGTGTCGATATCTCTAAAGTGGGTGGCAAAGAGGGTCGTATAGATTATGGAACGGTAGGTTTTGGTGGCGCTTGTCCTCCAGAAAAAGATGGCATGCACCGTTATCAATTCACGGTTTGGGCATTGCCAACGGATAAGCTCAACCTAGACGAAAACACGCCATCGGCTGTGGTTGGATTCACGTTGAACAGCATGGCTTTAGATAAAGCGAAACTGACTACAACTTACACACGTTAATGGCTTATGTACGTACATAATAAGTAAACAAGGGGATGTGATGAATCATCAATATCAAGTAACGATCTTTCGTGCAGAGCAGTTACAAAAACTGCGCAATGTGAGGATTCTATCCCCTAGTATCATTCAGATCATTACAGGCAGTAAGCGCCTGTTTTGGAAAGACTCAACGGCAGAACTCTCACATTCAGAGCTGCTGTTGTGTGAGGCATCAGCGTCATTGAGTTTTGAGAATATGCCTCACAAAGGACGTTTCTTGTCGCGAGTATTCAGCTTTCAATTCCAACCATCTCAATGGATGCTTGATTTAAGTGAGGAACGCTCTAATGATCTGGGGCTGCCTTCAGTTAAAGCGAATAGAAACTTACAAGACTCACTCAATGCGTTGTTCTCGTTTGATACACAGAGCATGAGCAAAGAGACTCAGCAGTTTTGGTTGCAGGGCTTATACCAGCAATTAGCCGAAAAAGGGGTGTTGCATCGATTGTTTGTCAGTGCCAACGTCTCTTTTAGCCAAAAGCTCAGCCATTACCTTTCACATTCACCAGATGAGAAGCATCCGTTAGAGTCGGTAGCAGAGCGCTTTGCGATGAGCCGCGCCACGCTTATCCGTAAATTGAAACTTGAAGGCATGCAATATCGTGAGGTACTGGCTGAAGTTCGGTTGAGTCACGCGCTTTATCTGATGCAAAATGGACAACAGAACGTGGCGATGTTGGCTCAGTCTTGCGGTTACCAATCGGAAGGGCGTTTTAGCCAGCGCTTTAAAGGCAAGTTTGGTTTGTCGCCAAGTGAATACATCAAAACCGTCGTCAGCCATAGAGTCGCGAGCAAATAGAGTCGCGAGCAATAAAGTCGCGACATCATAACCATTCTGTTTGTCCTAAACGCTCACTTTTTTGTCTCGTGCTGCCAATGCCGCAAAAATCGTGCACGCAAATGCAACAGATGCGATCAGCAGAATAGGAACGCTCCAAGAATCGGTTTGAGCATGAAGCTTACCCACCAGCGTTGGACCAGTGGCTGCCAACGCATAACCGATTCCCTGAGCCATACCCGACAATGATGCGGCTTGGCTGCTATTCGATGTTCTCAGGCCAACAAAAGAGAGCGCGATAATAAACGTAGAGCAGTTGGCTAATCCAAAGAGTCCCACCCAAAAGATCGCAAACTCAGGCAAATACAGCAGCCCAATTAATCCAATAAATACACTCGAAGTACAAAGCGTAATGAGCCATTGTTGGTTATCGCTCTTACCTAAGAACGGCAGTAACAGCAATCCCGGAACCATCGTCGAAAATTGTAGAAATCCATAAATGTAGCCCGCGTCAATTTCGCTGTAGCCAAGGTCGTTCAAGATCTGTGGCAGCCAACCCGCCAAAGAATAAAACGTGAATGAATTCAGCCCAAGAGCCAATGTTACTTGCCATGCAACGCCACTCTTGATCATCTTTTTCATCGGAATCGGCGTTTCTTGATGCTTGTTACTGGCCGTAGAAGAAGAGCGCTTTCTGACTTTAGGTAACCAGATCATCAGAGCTAACATTGGGAACACTATATTCATTAACAGTGCTAATTGCCAACCCGTGATGGTGAATAAGGTTAGATTTGAAAACGGTACCATCAAACTTGAGCCTAACGTCGAGCCGATGCCCATCGTAAAGATGTACAAAGAGGTGACCGTCGCAATACGTGTTGGGAAGCTAATTTTCACTACAACGGGCAACAACACGTTACCAATCGCGATACCAATACCGATCATCACAGTACCTATATACAAGGTAGTAATAACTCCAAAAGATCGCAGAGTGATCCCCGTCGTAATCAGAACTAAGCCTAATAGTAAGCTAGGTTCTAGGCCTATTCGTTGAGATATCTTGGTGACTAATGGTGAGAACAAGGCAAAAGTTAACAATGGCAAAGCCGTTAAGAAGCCAGCAGCAGAAGACGTTAGGTTGAGGCCTTCCATAACCTGAGAAAGCACAGGAGCCAAGCTCGTAAAGGGCCCGCGAAGGTTAAGAGCCAAGAATAGAATCCCGAGCATGACGAAAATGCTGTTACGAAGTGAGGCGCTCATAGATTGCTCTACTGTTTGCTTATGACAAGAAGTGCTAGCCTACAGGCCATTGAATGATTACACAAATACCGTTTAAATAGCGTTAAACCAAGTGATTGAACGAGAGCAGATTGCTCTATGCCAGAGAAGGTAACCCATGACTGAATTGAAACTCGATGCTGAGTTAAACCTAGATAGCGAATTAAGCTTAGACAGCGAATTAGACATAGATAAGCTTATTGACGACTTTCCGCTCTTGGAACAACTTGTAGCGCTGGAAGAGGTAAGTTGGTTTAACCCAAGCATTACAACGTTAGAACAGGGTTTACCTTATGTGGGGTTAGGCGAAGAAGACATTCACGACGCGAGTTCGAGGTTACAAAGGTTTGCTCCCTATCTTGCGAAGGCGTTTCCTGAAACTCAATTGACCAATGGCATTATTGAATCTGAACTTATCGATATTCCTTCAATGAAATCAGCGTTAGAAGCCCGTTATCAGCAGCCAATAAAAGGGCGTTTGATGATGAAAAAAGACAGTCACTTACCGATCTCGGGTTCAATTAAAGCGCGTGGCGGTATCTATGAAGTATTAACGCACGCCGAAAAACTTGTGATTGAAGCGGGCTTGCTCAGTGAAAGTGATGATTACAGCAAACTGCTTGAACCTAAGTTTCGTGATTTCTTCAAACAATACAGCATTGCAGTAGGTTCTACGGGGAATCTAGGAATGTCGATTGGCATCATGAGCGCCAAGTTGGGCTTTACAGTTTCGGTACACATGTCGGCTGATGCAAGAGCGTGGAAGAAAAATAAACTGCGTGAGCACGGTGTCAACGTAGTCGAGTACGAACAAGACTATGGCGTCGCGGTAGAACAAGGGCGTAAAGAGGCGGAGCAAGACCCACGTTGCTTCTTTATTGATGATGAAAACTCGCAAACCTTGTTTCTTGGTTACTCAGTGGCAGGAAAACGACTAAAGCAGCAATTTGAACAGCAACAAATAGTTGTCGATAAACAACACCCATTATTTGTCTACTTGCCATGTGGAGTAGGTGGCGGGCCCGGTGGTGTTGCATTTGGCTTGAAGATGGCATTTGGCGACCATGTGCACTGCGTTTTTGCTGAGCCGACCCATTCACCTTGTATGCTTCTTGGCGTTCATACGACTTTGCATGACCAAATTTCAGTACAAGATCTTGGCATCGACAATCTAACGGCTGCTGACGGCTTAGCGGTGGGTCGTGCTTCTGGCTTTGTTGGTCGCGCGATGGAGCGCTTGCTTGATGGTTATTACACATTAACCGATGAACGCATGTATCAATTGTTAGGCGAACTGAACCAAGCAGAGGGTATTCAACTTGAGCCTTCAGCACTCGCGGGCATGCCGGGAGTGATTCATGTTGAGCAGAATAGAGAATATCTTGATCGCCTAGAGATTGATGAGTCGACACTAGCGGATGCGACACACCTTGTTTGGGCGACTGGTGGTGGTATGGTGCCAGAGCAAGAAATGGCTGCTTACTTGGAAAAATCGTCGGTTTAGCCCTAAAGCGTTTGTAAGTTGATCGTTTATAAACTGGGTGTTTATAAATGTAAGCTGTTAAACAGATAAGTCAGGAGAGAAGAGTGTTGTTTATCGGTTGAACGCACTCTTTTTTACTCCGAAATCCTGTTGTTATTCAAACAATAACTTGCGCAGATCGTTATCCAAAACACATATTTTATAAATTAAGCTTCTTAGATGTTCTAACTATCAGTTAGGTTGAGTGGCATTCAACTTGATAGGGATTGAGCAATGCAAACGGATAAAGTGATGCAGACAAGACACATAAACACACCAGAAAAATTACTACAGCGTTTAGATGCGATTGGGGAGTCTTTGGAAGCATCCGGTAAGGCTCATGCTTTATTGGGATTGGGCTCAGTCGGTATTGAGACAGAACGACTTGATCAGTATTCAGATGTCGATTTTTTCGCGATAGTACAAACAGGGCACAAGCAGTATTTCTTAGACAGCTTGCATTGGCTCTCTGATATTCACCCAATCGACTACGCGGTGAGAAACACCGTCGATGGCTATAAAGTTCTGTACGCTGACGGAATATTTTGCGAGTTTGCGGTGTTTGAACCCCACGAGTTAGCGCATATACCATTTGCTGAAGGGCGCATTGTTTGGCAGCAACCAGAATTTGATACGCAGTGTTGTGTTCCAATAGTAAAAGGGGAGTCAGACGCTAACTCCCAAGAGTGGATCATTGGTGAGGCACTAACCAACCTCTATGTCGGCATGTCTCGTTATAATCGAGGCGAAAAGCTGGCTGGAAGTCGGTTCGTTCAATCTTACGCACTTGATCGTTTGATCGATCTTGTGGATCAAACTGAACATTCTGAGCCTGAATTCGTTGATGAGTTTATGTCGGATAGAAGGCTAGAAGCGCGCTTTCCTAAGTTTGCCCAATTGCTACCAACTTTTACTCAAGGTTACAAGCGCACGGCTGAATCGGCACTTGCCCAACTGGCGTTCCTCAACACCCACTTCACAGTCAACCAAGCCATGTGTGACCGAATCACTGAGCTGTGTTCCGTTAAAGATTAAGCCTATAACCTATTAATCTTAAGACCTATTTTCTTGGTGCGCGTAAATAACAGTTGTCGCTCGTCTGTATTGTTGATAGGTTTTAACCATGAAATTTAATTCTGCTTCAACTTCAATTTTCTTTTGGTGGTGCTCTCAATAGAGCAGCACGGAATACTTACATTCTTTAGCTGCTGGACGGTAGCTAAAGAATGTCATCAAAAATGTCGCCTCTTTTTATCTCCAGTAGCCTTTCTAACTTGGAGATACCTCATGAAAACCAATTCAAACAGCCATACCAACAAGCCTGAAATCATTCTTACTGGCGATAGAGCAACTGGGCCTTTGCATTTGGGACATTACGTCGGTTCACTTAAACAGAGAGTCTCTTTGCAGCATATTCACGACCAAACGATATTGGTCGCTGACATGCAAGGGCTTACCGACAACGCCCATAATCCTTCGAAGGTTTCTTCCAACATTCTCAATGTAGTCGCTGATTATCTTGCGGTGGGAATCGACCCGACCAAGACCACGATTTGTCTGCAATCACAGTTGCCGGTGTTAGCTGAGCTCACCATGTTCTACAGCAATCTTGTTTCTATCGCTCGCTTGGAACGCAATCCAACGGTCAAAAGTGAAATTCAGAACAAGGAATTTGGACGATCTATTCCAGCAGGCTTCCTCACTTATCCAATCTCACAGGCGGCAGACATCACTGCTTTTAACGCGACTTTAGTGCCTGTTGGTGATGACCAACTGCCGATGTTAGAACAAACCAATGAGATTGTAAGAAAGGTTAACTCGCTTGCTGGTAAACCAATCTTGAATGAATGCAGGTCGCTTCTCAGCAATGCATCTCGCCTCCCTAGTACTGATGGTAAAAGTAAGATGTCTAAATCGATGGGCAACGCCATTAATTTGGGTGCAACAGAGAAAGAGATCAGAGCTGCAGTCAAATCCATGTATACCGACCCAAACCATCTGCGAATCGATGATCCAGGCAAGGTAGAAGGCAATATCGTGTTCACTTATCTTGATGCTTTTCACACAGACGATAACTATGTCAGTCAACTAAAAGACCATTACCAAAGAGGTGGGCTAGGCGATGGACAAACTAAGAAAGTGTTGGAAGAGTGTCTGCAAGAGATGCTTCGTCCTATTCGTGAAAGAAGATCTGAGTTGCTAGATGACAAAGCGCAGCTCATCGATATTTTGCGAAATGGTAGCGAAGTCTCTAGGGAAAGAACGCAAAAGGTACTGTTCGATGTAAAAGGCGTCTTTGGTCTGAATATTTTGTAAGTTTGAGAACTATTTTGAACCCAAAGTCATGCTCGGACGATTTAGCGTCTTTGGGTTCTCGTTTGATGAGAAAGGAGGTGATCTGAAAGCATGCTATCTATCGAAACTATCCAGTAGTAAATTTAACTAACCATCAGATTTCATTTATTTTTCTGACTGTATGTCTCAATTAGCTACCCTTCATTAATTATGTTTTGAATTAACATCGCATATGCAACTAAGTTAATTTCATTATGTGTAATATCTATCGTTAAGATGTGCGCTCATCGAGTTGATGAATTTATAAAACATAATTATAAAGGTGATGTATGCGTAGTACACATTTACTAATGCTATTTCCGATAGCTTTCACGTCTCAAGCTGCCAACGTTGTCGACTATTCAAAAGTTGATTTGTCTAAAGTGCTTAATAATACAAAACAAGGGTTTACAGCCGTAAGTGAGCCGCTTTCTTATCAAGATATAACCCAAGTCAACATAGATACAACAACGCTGTTACGTAAGAAGCAATTCCATTATGGAGTACCTGTCTACGGACAATCTGTGGTCGTGGATCTTTCTAAGCAAGGTATTGAAACAGCCGTTGATGGCCAAGTCTTAACAGGCATCGAGTCTGATATTGGTTCAACACTACCGCTGATTAACGCTAAACAAGCCGTTGAAATTGCGAAATCAAAGCACAAAGGTATTGCAGCAGCGACCATTCGTGACCCTAATACCGAGCTTGTTATCTGGCTTGATCAACAGGAACAAGCACGCCTCATCTACAAGATTGATTTCTTACAAAGCAAAGGAATGGGGCCTTCAAGACCAATTACGCTTGTTGATGCGAAATCGGGAGAGTTACTCGATCAGTGGGAAGGCATTGCTTTCATTGAAGCTGAGGGGCCTGGTGGAAACGAGAAAAGCGGTCGTTACTACTTTGGTTCAAATACGGGATTTGGAGGATTTCAAGTTAACTCGAATTGCCAAATGGACAGCCTGAATGTTGTCACTCTGAACATGAACAATCAGCAGAGTTCAGGACAAATACATCGGTTTAGTTGTAACGGTAACAATGGCGTGAACGTTAACAATTATCGCGCAGTGAATGGTGCTTATGCGCCTATGAATGACGCTCATTATTTTGGACAACGTGTATTCGACATGTACCAAGATTGGCTAAATACACGTCCGATTAAGCAAAAACTCACGATGCGTGTTCACTATGGTTCAAACTATGGGAACGCATTTTGGGATGGTCGCCAAATGACATTTGGTGATGGCGACCAATCTATGTACCCGTTAGCGACATGGGATGTAATTGCCCATGAGGTGAGCCACGGTTTTACTGAACAAAACTCCGGACTTGAGTACCGTGGAATGTCAGGCGGTATGAATGAATCTTTCTCAGATGTGGCCGCTGCTGCATTAAGTGAATTTGTGCACGGTAGCTTCAATTGGAAGATGGGCGAGCATGTAATGAAAAATAGTGATGCAATGCGTTACTTCATTCAACCAAGCCAAGATGGTATATCTATCGACCACGTCAACCAATACTATAGCGGCATTGATGTACACCACAGTTCAGGGGTCTTTAATAAAGCGTTCTACCATTTGTCGACAAGTAATAACTGGGGTATTAAAAAAGCGTTTAAAGCCTACGCGACGGCTAACCAGCTTTACTGGACACCTAACTCGGATTTTCAACAAGGTGCTGACGGTGTCTGCAAAGCCGCTAAAGATCTTGGTTATGAAACCTCAGCTGTAAGTTCAGCGTTTAGTCAGGTAGGTATTGATGTTCAAAACTGTGGTGCGGGCCAGCCAAATCCAAATCCTAACCCGCCAACTCCGAGTGTTGTAGAGCTAGAGATCAATACACCAACGCCCATACAAGGCGAAATTGAGAATCAACAACAATTTGTGCTTAAGAACGCGCCGGCTGATGAAGTGTGGATTCAGACTTATAATGGCTACGGCGATGTCGATATGTACGTTGCAATCGGTCGAGCAGCAACGATCAATGACTATGATTGTTCTTCGACCAATCAGGGTAACCGTGAATACTGTGGTTTTAGTGGGATACAGGGAAGTGACGTATACGTGATGGCTGCTGGGACTCAAGGTTCGATGGATGCGTATGTTGCTGTGAGTGCTGACATAGAAACTCCTCAGCCTGAGCCAGAACCAGAACCACAAGGCTTGTGTGACAACCTTCAAGAGTGGAATCCAAACTACTACTACCCTACTGGTGCGGCTGTTCAATATTATGGCCACCGATTCACCGCATCGGCGGACAATTGGGGTGCAGATCCGTTCGATAATTATTGGTATTGGGTATTTGAAGGTGCTTGTTACTAGTTAAAACGGTTTAAAGTGACGTAATACCTATGATAAGGGAGCGCAGTCAGTGCTCCCTTTATTCGTTCAAAGTGAGAAGTGAAGATGTACGCTTATCTTGTGTTAGTAAATCTAACATTAGAGTATGTAACTTAGCGTTATTCAGCATTTAATATTCAGCATTTAATATTCAGCATTTAATATTCAACATTTAGTAACGACGAGACAAGGACGATTAAATTGGAAATCAGTCATTTAGATCATTTGGTATTAACCGTGAAAGATTTACAAGTTACGGTCGATTTTTACCAACGGGTACTTGGAATGAAGCCTATCGAATTTGGCGAGGGCAGGTTGGCGTTGTCATTTGGGACGCAGAAGATCAATTTACACCTCAGTGGTAGCGAGTTCGAGCCAAAGGCGAGGCGTGTGCAGGTCGGTAGTGCAGATCTCTGCTTTATTACCAATACGTCAATTGCTGAAGTCGTCGAACATATCCAAGCGCAAGGCGTCGTGATAGAAGAGGGACCAGTACAGCGAACCGGAGCAACGGGAAAAATTGTCTCTGTTTATATTCGAGATCCTGATGGCAATCTGATTGAAGTCTCGAATTATTAGTTCTAGGCCTGAAATCGTACGCTTTTGTTTACTCTTCAAGAACATGACATTTCGCTTTTACGCTGCTAATCACTGGATGTCGTCAACCAAATAAAATACAATCGAACAATGTTTTATTAATTCGTGCTTTATCACTATGATGAGAAACTTACTCATATTCATCGTTAGCCTGTTTTTCTTAACAGCTTGTTCTTCCACGAGTAATAATCAGCTAGACGACAATACATTGAGCAACGAAGACGCAATGTCGAAAAGCTTGGAAGAAGAGAGCAATATCGATGTTGCAATTGATACAAGTGCTGAGACAAACGTTGAATCTTCCCATGAGTCGTTCGTTAATCATCAACCAATAACTGATCATGAATCAAACTCAAACCTTGATTCAAATAAAGACACGATAACTCACGCCAATGCAGAGCCAGAATCAGTGGAACCTTCTCAAGTAGCAGCGACAGATACAACTCAAAGCGATGCTAAGAGTGGCGGTGAAAAAGGTATCGGAAGCTATTTTATTCGTCATAACCAACCGACTAAGACCGTGATTAAATCACTAGAGGGCGTGACAGATGCATTAAACGTCATGACGTTTGGGATATTTGCCACCGGTAATGGTTAAACCGTTAACCAAGAATGCCAACCTAATAGATAGAATGAAACGTGAAGGCGAGCCCAGTGGTTCGCCTTTTTTGATCCTAAATCTGGCCATCACTGTGCTTAATAATCGAGTTCACTTATCTGAGCGTTTGAGTCAAGTGACGGTTAACGAAAATAGGAAATTATTAGTTCTGGAAGGGACTCGCCGAATTTAACGTGTTTGACTTGTTATATGCATCAGAGGTTCTAATACTCATCCGAAAGTAAGCAATGAAATCTAATCTTACAAAGACAACTCTTATATTCATATGTGAGCATAGTAAGATGTTTGCTGTTAGGTTCGGTTTAGGTTTAGTTATCAATATTCTAGGGAAGAAAAATGAACAACAAGAGTGTGTTTTTAAGTGTCGCGATGGTGATGTTGTCAGCTCATGCAAATGCATCAGACGCGAGCCATGAGTCTGTATCAGATGGTGTTATTGCAGAACAAAGAGCGAAGCTTTCTGAAAATACCCAAGGACAAGGTTTTGGACCGCAAGCCCCACGAGATTTGGGTTCATTGAAAGGAACAAATACCAGACTGTTTTCGGATGCCCCTGACTCAACAGCAATGAACTTATGTAATATTCACTTCCATAAGAACGCTGAGCACAAAGGCGGCGAGTTTACTCAATACGCTGGCAATGGTGATGGGAAGGGCTTCCAGAGTGGTTTTAAATACACAGGTAAGTTGAGTTCAGCTGAGCTGAAACCATTTGAGGGCAAGGTTTGTCCGAGCGATCATGGTTCTTTGCATTCAGGTGACACCATCGAAGTGCATTATGTGTACTCGACAGCACAAGTTGAACCGGGTGAAACACTGGGCGCTTGTTTTAATGATGCGATTACCAATCCACAATTGCGTGTTGAAACTCAAGTCTATGTATTAGTTAATGACGACAAAGCTCTCAACTTTGAAGCATTAGCGAAACACTCTAAAGTCAACGGTTTAAACCAAGCACCAAACATTCCACAAAATACGGGCTCAGCGATTCAATACGCAGGCTCTACAACGGGTCCTGGTTACAATGAGCAAGGTTCACCTTTCCAAGTAACATGGAGCGTTAGACCACAAGTCGCGAAAGTAAATATCGCGACAGTGGGTAGCTGGTGTGAAGGTAATGACTTTAACGAAGATCACGCCCACGGTGTAAGAAATATAGTCGTAAACCCAGAGTTACTGTCTCCAATCGCTAACTAATCTTGTCACGTTGATTTTCTATCATTGTTTTCGAAGGCGAGCCTCTAGGTTCGCCTTTTTTGTGTCTTAACGAAAAACACTTTGGTGACTGGTGACTGGTGACTGGTGATTGGTGACTGGTTTAAGTTGAAGTTTATGCTTGGGGTTAAGGCTGGGTTTAGGTGCGGTGGGGAAATTACGTGTCACACTTATTCAAAACATGAGTTGTGTTAAACGCGCTTAGTCAAAAACGTTCTTTACCCGAATCGAAGCTCCATGATACGTTCATGATCAATTATGTTCGGTTATAGATAAGGACAGTCTAATGTCACTAGAAGGTGCGATTACATTCTTTATTGCCATGTTTATATTTGGTATTACTCCGGGGCCTGGCGTATTTGCCATTTTAGCTCGAGGCATGGTTAATGGTTGGCGAAAGTGCATCACTCTTTCGTTAGGGATGATATGCAGTGATCTTATTTATCTTGCACTTGCCTGTTTCGGTCTAGCAACGATTGCCGAGAATTGGTCGATTGCGTTTGAGGTGATTCGCTACGTTGGTGCAGCTTATTTGATTTACTTGGGCTATAAGATGTTTAAGAGCTTACCTGAAGTGCAAGGCTCAGCGGAACTTGCGGCCAAACAGAGCCAGAAATCCGAACTCGCGAGTTTCGCGCAAGGCTTTTTGATTTCAGCTTCAAACCCTAAAGTGATTCTGTTTTATATTTCGTTCTTGCCGACTTTCATTGATCTGACTATTTTACGCTCACAAGATATCGTATTGGTTTCCGCGTTAGCATCTGTCGCTCTAATGTCTGGTTTAATGCTTATCGCTGTAGGCGCGGGTAGAATGGCAGGTTTGCTAAAAACGCCACGCGCGCATAGAAGATTAAATCAAAGTGCTGGTGGAATAATGATTGCTGCTGGCTCATATTTGGCGATAAATCGATAAATATGATTCTTTAAACAGGAAGGCGAACCGATGGGTTCGCCTTTTTATTATCGGAAAGTATCCAATGTTAGCTTACTATGCGTCTACGAAAATCACTTCACCAGTAAGAAAACCATCGACCGAACGCTCAAACGCTTTGCCAACAAGCTTGCTCGGTACAGGTTCAAAACCTGGCATCATTTCACCGTAAACATCCCATGCTTCAGCAAGAACGGTCGGGTTAATGACATTGATACGTGTGTTTCTTGGCATTTCATAAGCGACAGTCTTAACGAAGGTATCAATTGCTCCGCTAGTGGTTGCATCAGCAATCGCAAAAGGAATGGGTTTAACATTCAAGATACCGCTAATCAGAGTAAATGAACCGCCATCAGCAATGTACTTTTGGCCGATGCGAACAAGGTTGATTTGTCCCATCATTTTGCTCATTACCGTGGTCATCCATTGATCGTCAGTCATATCCGCAAAGGTATTGTATTCGCAGAGGCCAACGGTGTTCACGACCGCATCAAAGTGTCCCACGTTCTTGTACAGCGCTTCAATTGATTGAGGAGCAGTGATATCGACGATATGGTCGACATCGCCAGAGCGACCCGCTGTGATTACGTTGTGATTGCCCAAACCCATTAGTGCTGCTTGACCCATCTTGCCACGTGCGCCAATTAGAATGATTGTTTTCATGTTGTTCTCCGATCTGTATGTGTTTCGTTTCGATGGAAGAACTTTAATCAAATAGCTAAACAAGTAGCAACAAAGCTTAATTGTGAGTGTTACTGGTTTTTCTTGTTGAGTGTACACTGACATGGAATCCAACTTCACCGAGCGAGTGCGTGTGAGCAAACTAGACCGATTAGACATAAAGCAACTTAGAGTTTTCCAAGCTTTAATCCGTGAAGAGAACGCCTCCAAAGCCGCGAATCAATTGGGGATGACCCAGCAAGCTGTTAGTGAGCATTTGAAGAAACTGCGAGAAGTGTTTGATGATAGGTTGTTTGTGAGAAAAACCAACGGCTTTGTTCCGACCACCTTCGCACAGGAGTTGTCTGTCGGTGTCGATCGTTTACTGATCGACTTCAATTTATTGTTATCTAAAACAAACTTCGTACCAGAGAAAGCAAAAGGGACATTTGTTATTGCAGCGACAGATTACGCACAGCAGATCATTTTGCCGAGCTTAATCGCGCAATTAAGGGAAAAAGCACCGAACTTAAAGCTGATTGTGCGTGATTTTGAAATCGATAATCTGCATGAGCTAATGGAAAGCGGAAAGGTCAATTTAGCTATCGCGTTTCCGGACTACATTCCAAGCAGCTACAAAGTAATCAAGCTGTTTGAAGAGCACCATGTGTGTGTTGCATCTCCTCATGCTTCAATAGCACAAGCCACACCTTCATTGGAGGAGGTGGCTACTTATCCCACCATTATTGCTTCACCATCGCGTCCAAATTTCAAAGGATCGATTGATGAATGGTTTGGTCAGTTTGGGTTAAAGCGCAACGTGGTGGTCTCCGCACCGTGTTTCTCCATCGTGCCCATGTATTTAAACACCACAGATTCTATTGCGTTCTTGCCATCCAGAGCTATTGAAGGGTTCAATTTGGTGACGATCCCAATGGAGCAATCCCCAGAGAGTTTTGATGTGATAGCCGCATGGCACCCAAGGTATAACGATGATCCGCTACAAAAATGGGTGACGTCTTTGTTAGAAGTCGATTAATGGGAAGAGTGTTTTTGTATCGCAGCGAACTAAAGAAGGCTCTTATTGGGCTGTCTATGTGATTGGATTAGATTCGATTAGATTAGGTATTTCGACCTGGACCGACGCTAATTTAATTGGTGTTCTTGCACTTATTTGTTCATCGATATTTTTTCTTCTAACCTGAACTCCAACTACTTGATTTCCAGTTAATTGACCTTTATTGAATGATTTTGCGTGTTGCATAAACGTGATCAATATATGTTTTTTGTATTCTTCGGCTAAAGTTATCGGGCTTTTTACAGATAAAGGAATAGAGGCGAGCTCTAACACGAGATAAAACGTGCGAGCTTTGGTTTCGCTTTTTGAAACCTTTAGAGAACTTTTAACAAACTTGCGTCGAGACAACTTAAATGAAGAAAACAATCCTATTTGCCGTTTTTATTATGTTTGGCATTGCCGTCGCTGCGAGTATGGCGTCAACTTATTTCATTTCAAGCGAAAAAATTGATGAGATAATATTGAACAAATCTCAAGTTCAAGCTGAATTTTTGGCTGGGAATGCAGGGTATATCTTAGAGAATTCGGACAATCCAGTTCAAGATTTACAAAAGCTGGTGGGCGAGCTGAAACAACGTTCTGATGTCACTTATGCCATTGTTATTGATAGTAACGTAAGTGCAATTGCTCACAGCGACAAAAATAAACTGAATAAAGTTTATGAAGATAGCTATACCGTTAAAGGCGCGACCCAAGGCGTACAACAGTATTCAAAATGGTACGCTGACGTTCAACAAGTGTGGGTGTTTGACATCATGGCACCTATCTACGTCAACGGTGAGCTGTATGGTACTTTTGATATCGGTATCCCGATCACAGAGGTTAGCCAAGCAACGAATGGCATTATTAGCTACCAGCTCGCTTCAATGGTTTTCATTTTTGTTGTTTGTCTCGTTGTTCTATCACTTCTTCTTAGCAAACTGATGCAACCTCTCTTGGTATTGAAAAATACATTGCATGATATTTCTGAAGGCGATGGTGATCTATCAGTACGTTTGCCTATCAAAGGGAATGACGAAGTTGCTCAAATCTCATCTGCTTTCAATGTGTTCGTTGGCAAGGTGCACGAGATAATTACGCAAACAGTGAATACGGGTGTCGAATTAAATAAGACCGCTATTGGGCTTCGTGAACAGTCGCAGCAAGCATTGCAAAGAGGGCAAGAACAGAACGAACAAACCATGTTGGTCGTGACGTCTATGAATGAAATGATTGCCACGGTTAATGAAATTGCATCTAGCGCGGCTGGTGCTGCAAGCGCGGCAAACATGGCAGCGAGTGAAACTCAAGAAGGTCATAAGACGATTGAGAAGACCACGACTTCAATTTCGAACCTTGAAGCTGAAATGAATAGTGCTTCTGACATCATTGTGAGCCTTGCTGATAATACTCAGTCGATCGGTACTATTCTTGATGTTATTCGAGGTATCTCTGAGCAAACGAACTTGCTGGCACTTAATGCTGCAATTGAAGCTGCGCGTGCTGGTGAGGCTGGCCGAGGCTTTGCGGTTGTTGCTGACGAAGTTCGTAACCTAGCGACAAAAACCGCGCAGTCTACCGATGAAATTGACACTATGATCAACCAACTTCAAACCGAAGCTAAGAACGCTGTTAGTTCGATGAGTAATAGTAAGAGCTTAATTGAAGAGGGTACGACTGAAACTGAAATGGCTCGCCAAGCTTTGGAAAAAATTTCCACGCAAGTTTTGGCTATTCTCGATATTAATACGCAAGTCGCAACGGCAACGGAGCAGCAATCAGCGGTAGCGAATGAAATTAATATGAATATGGATACGGTTAATAGCTCAGTCAAAAACGGTTTGAGCGCAAGTGAGAAATTAGAGCAATCAAGCCAGCACCTGGCAGAGTTATCACAAGTTCTCGATCGTTATGTCGGTTCATTTAAAATCTAGAATTCCCAACATACCTCTTTAAGAGGTGTGTGGGTCTCCAGTTATTTAATAGCGCTTATGTCATACATGAGCGCTATTTTTTTGCGATATGCAGACGCAGATACTCCGATAGAGCGCAACAGAAATTAATAATGTACCTGCAGTGTAATATCGTGACAATTTGGCCTATTTAGAACAAAGCGATCAAATAACACAGTGACAGCAGGCAGTTACTTTTATTTTCGCATGCGTAAGGTCAAAAAATCGACTAAACAACAGCTCTGACGTGACACATAAGGTGTTCCGCATCTCATCACGATGTATAGTTATTGATAGTTCATTCAGTAATTGTATCTGTAGTTATCAGTTGATGTGGGTGTTATGAAGAAAAACGGATTTACTTTAATGGAATTAATCATTGTGATCGTGATACTTGGAGTATTGGCCGTTACAGCAGCCCCGAGGTTCCTCAATATTCAAGAGTCAGCAAGAGAAGCGGTACTTGAAGGTGTTGCTGGTGCGATGGAAGGGGTAATCACGCAAGTTACGTCTAAAGCCATTATTGTTGGGCTTAATCCGGACGCAACAAACCCAGGTGATCAGAGCAACTATGTAATCGATTTTGGCATTGGTAGCGTTGAAGTAGATTGGGGAACACTTTGCCCTGAAAGTGAAGGCGAATCAGGAGATGCGTTAAATATGCTCGATTTCCTAACTTTGTCGGATGATGACAGCATCATCTCTGAATTAGGTAACAGACACACGGTTGTGGGATATACTCAGCCATTTAGTCAAGCTGACCTGAACAGCAATAATATTACCGACGATGCCTTACCTTCAGGTTGTTATGTTATCTATGATTCTTTTGGCGGCAGGACAAGTGGAGACACATGTCCAGTAGATGGTTGTGAGTGTACAGTTCGTGTTATGAACGATGAGTGTTAAACCAAGCACATCATCTGGTTTATAGAAATACAATAAAAAAGCGCGTTATTGCCGAGTAGCAATAACGCGCTTTTTTGTATTAGCTTAATGATTTGTCTTAGTTTACCAATGGAGCACTTGCTGGTGGCAAGTCACGCTTCTTAATCACGTATCGCAAGCGAATTAACATCAGCGTCGCTGAAACACTCAACCCCGTCAGAATACCAATCCAAAAGCCTTCTTCACCCATTGCAGGAACAATGTGGTCTGTTAAGCCCAACACCATGCCTAGTGGTAGTGCTAAGCCCCAGTATGAAGCGATAGCTAAGATCATCGGGATCTTAGTGTCTTTATAGCCACGCAGTGCGCCGTTAGCAGACGTTTGCAATGCATCGCTGAATTGGTACATCGCCGTAAAGGTCAACAATACTGCAGCCGTAGCGCTTATTGCAGGGTCGGTGGTGTAAAGCCTAATGATCCACTCAGGGAACAGAAGGAACATCGCAACCGAAAGTAATGAAATCAACGCCGCAACCAAGATACCGACTTTGCTGCGTTCAATTGCGCCTAGTTCGTCTTTCTCGCCTAGTGCATGTCCAACACGAATCGTAATGCCAAATGAGATGCTCATAGGAATCACGTAAGTTAGGCTCGAGATGTTAAGTGCAATTTGTGCGGCAGCTACGTTCTCTGCACCAATACGGCCAATCATCAGTGCGATTACTGCAAAGATGCTGCCACACACCGCGATATTCATCCCGATAGGTAAACCTAATCTTAGAAGGTGAAGCATCTCTTTTGCTTTTGGCTTCGCGTCTGCAAAGCTGATAATGGTTTTGTAGTGATGATGGCCTTTGATGTAGGAATACAGCATTCCCGACATTAACCAATACACCAAGCTTGTCGCCCAACCACAACCTACAGCGCCCATTTCAGGGAAGCCGAACTTACCGTAGATAAGCACGTAGTTGACCGGAATATTCACCAACAAACCAACCACCGAAATGATCATCGGCACTTTGGTGTTGTTCATGCCCTCACAAAAGCCATTCAAGGTATAGAACAGGGCGATACCCGGCACACCAAAGGCTAGGGCAAACGCATAGTCACTGCCGATAGGGATAATCTCAGCGGCAACACCAATCCATTCTAAGATCGGTTTCGCACTCACTAGATAAGCGATGAGTAATACGCTAGCAATTAATGCCAACCAAACCATCTGGAAGAATTCAACAGAGATACTTTGAAAGTCACGTGCACCGCGGTGGTAAGCGACAACGGGCGTTAGCGCCATAATCACGCCACGCAGTAGCAGTAACACTGGGATCCAAAGGCTGGTGCCAAGTGCAATAGCGGCGAGATCGGCAGGGCTTACTTGGCCAGCCATTGTCGTATCGACAAATCCCATCGCTTGGGTCGCTATTTGAGTCAAAATGATTGGAACCGAAAGATGCATAAGCGCACCCGATTCACGAGTAAAAGGACGAAGTTTCGTTAGCATGGAAGTTCACAACACCAATATAAATACACGAATGATGGCAGGATGGCCGGTGTGCATTTTAGGATGTGCCCCGTTGGGCGGGCGACAATATAAACACCTTACCGTATAGGGTCAAGCATTGGATTTATAGAGTTTAACTTGCTTTGATATTCGGATAGGTTCTGAAGGTCAAAACACAGCGCCAACGCACGTAAGTTAATGATTTATTGGGAATCATACTCGACCGATAAATTCTATATTTACCACGCTAATCACTAAGCTAGCGGTATAAATGATTGTTATGGAAAGATAAAGGCTAGTACAATTGGTGGCATAAGGAACTAGATAGTAAGACTCTGTACTTAGATACGGGATTTTTTAGTTTAATGGCTGTAATATTTTTGGAGAGTTTATGCGACTAATATTAGTTTTTGTTGGGTTGCTAGTATTTGTATCAGTAACCTTATTGAATTTGCATTTATTATACTTAAAGCTTGTTTCAGGTGGTGAGTTTTCGGTAATTCTTATAGCTTTTGCTGTGATATCACTTTTAATTCCCTTACTTCCTGAAGTTCAGAACTTTTCAATTGCTGGTAACTCGGTGACTTTCAAAGAGGTAAAGAAAGAAGCTGAAGATGCAATTCTTGAGCTAAAACAGTCTCAAATAGATACCATGAGTATGCTCTTGTTGGCTGTTACTAAAAGTAGTGGTATGAAAACTCTGGATTCTGTCTTCTTAGAAAGTGAGAATTTCTGGAAGCTATATGAAAAAATTGTGCAAAATAGTATTGAAAGGCAACTATGTATCGATATATTGGCTGTACTAGATGACCTTATGAAGTCATATGTCTTTCTATTTGTTAACTCCAGTGAAGATGCAAGCAAAGCGTTTTCCTATGAGGAGGCTTTGCTCCCAGAAACTTCGCGATTACTCGAAGTTATATATGATGACAATAACATAACTCACAAAGACTTAGTCACAAAAGGACTCTTAGACTATCAGAGGTTATATGACTTAAAGGACAGTCTTAATAAAAAAATATAACAACCAACTTGGCGCTATTTATCTTGTTCATACCATCACTTCTTAGCTTCAAACCTAGTGTGCATTAGCTTCCTACTGCCACAGAGCCAACAGAAACACAAAAAGACCATTCCCAAGCGTTACTTTTAGAAGCAAGCCAAGAGGGGCTCCACCTTTTGGCGCTTTATTGCAACATCCCATAATCAGTTCCTAAGTCATCGTTGGTTTCACTTAACCTTAAACCTTTCCCTTACGGTAAGGTCAATGCTTTCTTAGTCATATAATCTGAAAAACAAAAAAGCGAACCAAGTGGTTCGCTTTTGTTTATCTAAAATCTACAAAAATTAGTCTTCGTAGTTGTCGATGCTTGGGCAAGAACAGATTAGGTTACGGTCGCCGTATACGTTATCTACACGGTTAACTGTTGGCCAGTACTTCGAGTTCTTCGTTGCTTTCGATGGGAAGCAAGCCAGTTCGCGAGAGTAAGGGCGATCCCATTCTGCGCCTGAAAGGTCAACTTGAGTGTGCGGTGCGTTCACTAGAGGGTTGTTGTCTAGTGGCCATTCACCGGCTTTCACTGCTGCCATTTCGTGACGGATTGCGATCATCGCTTCACAGAAACGGTCTAGCTCTTCTAAATCTTCAGATTCAGTTGGCTCAACCATTAGCGTGCCTGCAACTGGGAAAGACATCGTAGGCGCGTGGAAACCGAAGTCCATTAGACGCTTAGCAATATCTTCTTCGCTGATGCCTGTGTCTTCTTTAAGTGGACGAATATCGATAATACATTCGTGCGCTACGCGGCCGTTAGTGCCACGGTAAAGAACAGGGTAGTGAGGACGTAGTTTTTCCATCACGTAGTTCGCGTTCAGAATCGCTACTTTAGTCGCGTCTGTTAGGCCAGGTTCGCCCATCATTGCGATGTAAGCCCAAGAGATAGGTAGAATTGAAGCACTACCTAGATCTGCCGCTGATACCGCGTAGTCAGAACCTTGTACACCGTTTTCGATGTGACCTGGTAGGAAAGGTGCTAGGTGCGATTTAACGCCGATAGGACCCATACCCGGACCGCCACCACCGTGTGGGATACAGAATGTTTTGTGTAGGTTCAAGTGAGATACGTCTGAACCGATGAAGCCAGGTGAAGTTAGACCTACTTGAGCGTTCATGTTCGCGCCGTCTAGGTAAACCTGACCGCCCGCTGCGTGTACTTGTTCACACACTTCTTTCACTTGCTCTTCGTATACGCCGTGCGTAGAAGGATAAGTGATCATGATGCTTGATAGGTTCTCTTTGTGCTTCTCGATTTTCGCTGCTAGGTCTGTCATGTCGATGTTGCCATCTTCATCACACTTAACAACCACTACCTTCATTGAAACCATAGACGCTGTTGCAGGGTTAGTACCGTGCGCAGAGCTTGGAATCAGACAAACGTTACGGTGAGCTTCACCGCGGCTTGCGTGGTAACGTTGAATCGCGATTAGACCCGCGTATTCACCAGATGCACCAGAGTTAGGCTGTAGTGAGAAATCGTCGTAACCGGTGATTTCACATAGCTTCTCTTTAAGATCTTTCGCTAGAGCTGTGTAGCCTGCTGCTTGATCAAGAGGTGCGAATGGGTGAATTGAACCAAACTCAGGCCATGTTACTGGAATCATCTCAGCAGCAGCGTTCAGCTTCATTGTACAGCTGCCCAGTGGGATCATGCCGTGCGTTAGTGAGAAGTCTTTGTTCTCAAGCTGTTTTAGGTAACGCATCATTTGCGTTTCGCTGTGGTGCGTATTGAATACTGGGTGAGTTAGGAACTCTGATTCACGACGGCAGTTTTCTGGAATTGCGGCAAACTCGTTTGATGCAATGTCAGAAGAGAGTGCTTGAACGTCTTCTTTCACGTCGAAGATTGCGAACAATGCGTTCACGTCGTCGATCGTTGTTGTTTCATCTAAGCTGATACCGATCTTACCAACAAGTCGACGAAGGTTGATGTCTGCTGCTTGCGCTTTCGCGTACAGTGCATCTGTCTTGTCTTCTGTGTTCAGCGTAATAGTATCAAAGAAGCTGTTGTTCGTTAGCTCGTAACCCGCTTTAGTCAGGCCAGCCGCTAGGATAGCTGTCATGTGGTGTGTACGACGAGCAATAGTTCGTAGGCCTTCTGCACCGTGGTAAACCGCGTAGAAAGACGCCATGTTTGCTAGAAGTGCTTGAGCTGTACAGATGTTTGATGTCGCTTTCTCGCGGCGTATGTGTTGCTCACGAGTTTGCATTGCCATACGTAGCGCTTGGTTACCGTGAGTATCGATAGATACACCGATTACACGACCTGGCATTGTACGCTTATGCTTTTCACGAGTACCCATGAATGCAGCGTGAGGACCACCGTAACCCATAGGAACGCCGAAACGTTGCGCTGAACCGATGACTACGTCTGCGCCCATTTCGCCCGCAGGCTTAAGTAGAGCAGAAGCAAGTAGGTCAGTAGCAACCGTTACCAGTGTTTTGTTTGCTTGAGCTTTCGCAATGATGTCTGTTAGGTCACGCACTTCACCCGTTGTACTCGGGTATTGAAGAAGCGCACCAAATACGTCTTGCTCTGGAAGTGTTTCAAGAGCACCAACCATTACTTCAAAACCGATGTACTCAGCACGAGTTTTAACAACTTCTAGTGTTTGAGGGTGAACATCGTCAGCAACGAAGAATACTTTGCTCTTGCTTTTGCCAGCACGCTTACACAGTGTCATTGCTTCGCCAGCCGCTGTCGCTTCATCAAGAAGGGATGCGTTCGCGATTTCCATACCTGTTAGGTCCATTACCATTTGTTGGTAATTGAGTAGAGCTTCAAGACGACCTTGAGAAATCTCTGGTTGGTATGGTGTGTAAGCTGTGTACCAGCCTGGGTTCTCTAAAACGTTACGTAGAATAACGTTTGGAGTGAATGTGTTGTAGTAGCCTTGGCCAATGAAAGTACGTTTCACTTGGTTTAGGTTAGCGATCTCTTTAAGAGAGGTCAGCATGTCCATTTCGCTCAGTGGCGCAGCAAGTGTCATTGGTTTTTCAAGACGGATTTGTGCAGGAACCGTTTCGTCGATCAGAGCGTCTAAGCTAGTCGCGTTAATCGCTTGAAGCATTTTTTGCTGGTCTGCTTTATTAGGGCCGTTATGACGAGCAACAAACTCGTTTTGAGTACCCAAGTCTTTTAGTAATTGGCTTTGAAGTAATTCAGTCATGATATGTTCTACTTTCTCTTTGGAGCCGTGAGCTAGCCCCTAAAATTAAGCTGCTCTAAAGAGCAGCTTTATCGTAATGAGGAACCTATTAGTCTTCTTCGATAGAGCTTAGGTATTCTTCCGCATCTTTAAGGTTGTTTAGTTCAGACGCATCAGACATCTTCACTTTAACAATCCAACCACCTTCATAAGATTCTTCGTTAATCAACTCTGGGCTATCTTCTAATTCTTCGTTGATTTCTACGATTTCGCCAGAGATTGGTGCGTAGATATCAGAAGCTGCTTTCACTGATTCAACTAGAGAGAAGCTTTCGCCAGCTTCGATTTCGTCTCCAGTGTCAGGCAGGTCAACAAACACAACGTCACCTAGCATCTCTTGAGCGTGCTCAGAAATACCGATAGTCACAGTACCGTCACCGTTGTCTTTTACCCACTCGTGGCTGTCTGCAAACTTTAGTGTATTGTCCATTGCTTATTCTCCAAAAATTTATGAGGTTTTAATTTAAATCTTAAAAACGGTTTAACGGTAAAGAGGGAAGCGCTTGCAAAGCTCTTTAACTTGCTTGCGAACACGTTGCTCAACTTCAGCATTGCCTTCAGGGCTTTCAACTAAGCCATCAAGTACATCGCCGATCCATTCACCGATAAGTTTGAATTCTTCAGTGCCAAAACCACGAGTGGTCCCAGCTGGCGTGCCTAAACGGATACCAGAAGTAATCATAGGCTTCTCTGTATCGAATGGTATGCCATTTTTGTTACATGTGATCCCTGCACGCTCTAATGCTTCTTCAGTTACGTTACCTTTCAAGCCCTTAGGACGAAGGTCAACCAGCATTAGGTGCGTGTCAGTTCCGCCTGTCACAATGTCACAACCGCGAGTTTGCAACACTTCAGCAAGAACTTTTGCGTTATCGATCACTGAATCAATATAAGTATTAAATTCTGGGCCAAGAGCTTCGCCAAACGCCACTGCTTTAGCCGCGATAACGTGCATTAGTGGACCGCCTTGAAGGCCAGGGAACACTGCAGAGTTGATCTTTTTGTTGATGTCTTCGTGATTAGTAAGAATCATACCGCCGCGTGGGCCACGAAGTGTTTTGTGCGTTGTTGTAGTAACAACGTGTGCGTGTGGTAGTGGGCTAGGGTGAGCACCTGTCGCGATAAGACCCGCGATGTGTGCCATATCAACCATTAGGATAGCGCCAACTTCGTCAGCGATTTCACGGAACTTAGCGAAATCAATAACGCGTGGGATAGCACTACCACCAGCAATAATCATTTTAGGTTGGCTTTCGATAGCTAAAGCGCGAACCGCTTCGTAATCGATTTCTAGAGTTTCGCGGTCTACGCCGTATTGAACGGCGTTGAACCATTTACCAGACATTGCAGGGCGCGCACCGTGTGTAAGGTGGCCACCAGCGTCAAGAGACATACCTAGGATAGTGTCGCCAGGTTGAAGTAGCGCAAGTTTAACTGCACCGTTTGCTTGAGCGCCAGAGTGAGGCTGTACGTTTACGTATTCACATTTGAACAGCTGTTTAGCGCGTTCAATCGCGATAGCTTCAACTGTATCTACGTGCTCACAACCACCGTAGTAACGACGGCCTGGGTAGCCTTCTGCGTATTTGTTGGTTAGGCAAGTGCCTTGAGCTTGCATTACTGCTTTAGAAACGATGTTCTCAGAAGCAATAAGTTCGATTTGTTCGTTTTGACGAGTGTTCTCTGCTTGGATGCCAGCAAATACTGCGTCGTCAGTACCAGATAGGTTCGTAGTGAAAAAACTGTCTAAGCTATGGTTTTGGTAAGCGTTCATTGTCGAGACCTTTCATTAAGCTAATGGTGATTATTTTTATAGTCCATTAGGTCTTACGTTGATTTCTGCATCGGTATCGTTTGCGCTATATAGGTATAGATAAACGTGAATTGCGTTATAAATATACTCTTACAGCGTCTAAGCGATTGTTGTAGGGTCAATGCAGCACGAATTGTTTCCCAAAAAGTTCGGGTAAAAAACAGCTTTTACAAATGTTAAATCTATCATTTGCTGCAAGCCGAAGTAGCATCTCTTCATCTAACAAGTCGATAACATAGCTCCGATAAAATCAATTTTCAACAAAAATTTCCAATAGGAAACAACTTTTCTTGTTTTGCTACGGGGAGCACGCTTTATTTCTCTGTGTGCTCTTTAATCAACAAAGCGCTTCATGCAACAATGAAATTAATAGACAGGAAGCAAGAATTTAGTGAGGGACCTATGTCAGAAGACATTTATGATGAGTACCCATCTTTAACGTTGGCGAAGGAAACGTTAGACCAGAATATCGAACCACTTAGGCTTGGCCAACGTATTAAAGATATCCGCGGCAAGCTTGGGATTACGTTAGAAGAAGCGAGCCAACGTACTGGTTTAGCTCGCTCTACGCTCAGCAAAATTGAGAATGAGCAAATCTCACCAACCTTCCAAGCGATGCAAAAACTAGCGATGGGCTTACAAATAAATATGCCCCAACTGTTTGAGCCACCAAGGAAAAAGGTCGCAACAGGGCGTCGTGACTTAACTAAGGCTGGTCAAGGTAAACCTCATCCAACCCCAACGTACGAGCATGAACTGCTTGCAACAGAGCTGTCTAATAAGAAGATGATGCCCTTTAAGAGTCGCGTGAGAGCGCGTACTTTTGAAGAGTATAACGATTGGGTACGTCACGACGGTGAAGAGTTTTTGATGATCATCTCTGGTGATGTGATGTTCTACTCAGAATTCTACGAACCTGTGCCAATGAGTGAAGGTGATAGCATGTATTACGATGCCAATATGGGTCACATGCTTATCTCGACCAGCGCAGAAGATGCGCTCATTTTGTGGGTGACAGCAAAATAAATTAACAAAGTTGGAATTTCTTATAGTGAATGCAACCGTTTGCTATTGTTTCTAACGTTAGCCAACAGACGCGATATTGATGTGATAATCATCAATATCGCGTTTTTGTATGCATCGAAAAATTGTTTTTAAATTGTTAAATGTCACATTTTGAACTGTTTTACTATTGTTAAGGGTGTAAAACTGACTCAGGCTTGTTTATTATAGTGAACACGGTTTACTCATGTTGATTGAAGTTTACTGAAGTGAATTCTTAGAAAGTGACTTGTAGAGCTTTTGTACAGCTAACCTGATTTATCAAGCTAACGATATAAGCCTATATAAAAGACATCACTTTTTACTATCTACTGTTTCTAAGGTTAAGACGTCAAGGTGACTAACGCGAATACGCTGAGGTGACTAATGATGAGACTTATCGTTAGAGGCGACTCTAAATAGAGATATAAGCGGCAGACTCGACTTTGGACAGCCTGCAACGCTTCATGGAGAAGAAAATGACTCAAGAACACGCTAATCAAGACCTACTAACAACACCACTGCATGCACTTCATGTTGAAGAGGGTGCAAAAATGGTTCCTTTCGCTGGCTACGATATGCCAGTTCAGTATCCACTAGGTGTAAAGAAAGAGCACTTACACACTCGTGATGCTGCCGGTCTTTTTGATGTTTCTCACATGGGGCAACTTCGTCTTCATGGCGCAAACGCAGCAGCTGTCTTAGAATCTTTGGTTCCTGTAGATATTATTGACCTTCCTTCTGGTAAGCAGCGCTATGCGTTCTTTACCAACGAGCAGGGCGGCATTATGGATGACCTGATGGTGGCTAACCTAGGCGATCACCTGTTTGTTGTTGTGAACGCGGCTTGTAAAACACAAGATATCGACCACCTAACTGCGCACCTTCCAGCTGACGTAGAAATGGAAGTGATTGATGATCGCGCTCTATTAGCACTTCAAGGCCCTAAAGCGTCTGAAGTTCTTGCTCGTTTCCAACCAAGTGTTGCAGACATGCTGTTCATGGACGTTCAAAAAGTCGATATCGACGGCGTAGAGTGCATCGTAAGCCGCAGTGGTTATACCGGTGAAGATGGCTACGAGATCTCTGTACCGAACGATCATGCTGAAGCTCTAGCGCGTAAGCTGACTTCAGAAACTGAAGTTGAGTGGATTGGCCTTGGTGCTCGTGACTCACTTCGTCTTGAGTGTGGTCTATGTTTATACGGTCACGACCTAGACACAACAACTACTCCAGTTGAAGCTAGCCTTCTATGGGGTATTCAAAAAGTTCGTCGTACTGACGGTGAGCGTGCAGGCGGTTTCCCAGGCGCTGATATTATCCTTGAGCAAATCGCAACGAAAGATGTTCAACGTAAGCGTGTTGGTCTAGTTGGTCAAACTAAAGCACCAGTACGTGAAGGTGCTGAATTGTTCGATGCTGAAGACAACAAGATTGGCGTTGTAACAAGTGGTACTGCTGGCCCTAACGCAGGCAAGCCAGTTTCTATGGCGTACGTTCGTACAGACCTAGCAGCAATTGGCACTGAAGTATTCGCTGACGTTCGTGGCAAGAAGCTACCAATGACAGTAGAAAAAATGCCTTTCGTACCTCAGCGTTACTACCGTGGCTAATCTCTTTTAAGAGAAAACACCAAGTTTAACGAAAGCCTATTGTTTGCTTCTCTGTATTTGAGGGGGTTAACGGTAGGCTTTTTTGTTTTTCGCAACGTATAAAACTTAGGATGATTGGCTAATATAAGTTGTTTATAAATCTGTTAATAAATGAGAGGTGTGGCCATATCGTTACAAATACTTACTATACTCAAGGTTATGCCGTGTTATGGTGCCACATATCATTTTTATAAATAAGTCGTAGTGGTTACAAGGAGTTGACTATGAATGTGAACTATACAGTGAGTCCGGTTCGTAAAGCCGTTTTAGTGCTATTGGCACCGTTCATTTATACATCTAGTGTATTGGCGACGGAAAACACGGTCGAAAGTACTCCTGATGTTGGTGTCACTCCTTATATCGTGAATGGTAGCAATGCTTCGGTCATTGAGTTTCCTTCGATAGCAAGCTTGTTCATTGATCGTAGTGGTTATGATGGTGTTTACTCAACAGACCCTTACTGTGGAGCGACTATTCTTAACCCAACCCATATTTTAACGGCAGCGCACTGTATCTATGGTGACGAGAATGCTCAGCTTTTTACTACGGTTGTTCCCCAACTAGAGAATACGTCTGAATTTCCGAATGGTAATATTCAGAAAGCTCGAGTGGCAGAGGTTTATTATCGCAGTGATTATTCGAATAGTTTAAGTAAGTTATTACCAAATGACGTTGCTATTTTAAAGCTTGAAACATCACTCAATATCGGTGCGAACATAATTCCTCCTTCCTCTGAACTTTATAGAAGCTCTAGTAGTCAATTTGTCGCTGTTGGTCATGGAGATACGGCAACAGGTCAAGATAAGACTAACCGTCTTCAAAAAGTTGACCTCACATATGTTGAAAATAATGTTTGTGCAGGTGTGTTTACCGATGGTGTATCGTTAACGCAAAAACAAATATGTTTTAGTGGTGCTCAGGGAGCCTCAAATTTGTATGGTGGTACTTGTCAGGGTGATTCTGGTGGGCCGGTATATTGGTGGGATGGTTCTGCCTACCAACAAGTTGGGATTACCAGTTTTGGTCCAACAGTTTGTGGTGGTAGCTCTACTGTGACATCGGTATTCACTGAAATCTATGACTACAGAGATTGGATTACAGATGTAGCTAATGGTGTAATTAGTAGTTCTGAAACGGTTCGAATTTCTGCAACAGATGCTAAGCGAACGGCTTATGTTAATGCACGAACTTCATCTGGCTCTGGTGGCAGCGGGGGCAGTGTATCATTTGGCTTGTTAGGTGCGTTGATGTTACTAGGTGGGTTTAGACGAGCGATGTCTCGTTAGATTCTTCATGTTAGTTAAACAAACGGCCAGTCATTCAACTATGACTGGCCGTTTTTGTTTTGTTCTATTCGTTTAAGCCGTTGAGAGTTTGGTGCTACTCGTTGATATTAATAGATTAGACGCACAAACCAGAGGACACTTTTCTACTGTACCTTTCTAGAATTTCATCCATCTCTTTTATTGCATCGTTGATGTCTTTAACACCGCCTTGCGCGACATCTTTTTCATTTTGGTTCAACGCAGAAAAAGCCTGTCTTAATTCCTTGTCTTCCAACATGTTCCCGTGCAACAACACTTCTTTGTAAGTGAGTAGCCTATGCTGTACCGCGATAATTTGATTGCGGGTATTTTCTGATTCTAATGCGTGCTTTATGCAAGGAAATGCCAATGTATAGCGATTCGCAATTTCCAATTTGACGTCTTCATTATTCGCAATTTGCAATTTTTCTTATTTCCCAACACTTGAATATTCAAGTTTACTAGCCTGTACGCTCACGACCGATCTAAGTGTCAAAGTTTATGAAACGTAACGTTTTTTAATAATCGAATAATATGCCTTTAATAGCGTATGTAAACCGTTGCGAGTCAATATGGTCTGCTTCTTGCTGAAATTAGGTCATAACTGTCTATTGAGGATAAGCTTATGTCACAAGAACCCATAATCATGGCGCTGATTGATCGCAGGAAGCTCGCTAATTTGTCCCAGGAAAAATTAGCCTCAAGTGCGGGAATGAGTTTAAAAACCTATCAACGAATCGAACGTGGTGAAGCTGATATAAAAATGTCGCAGTATCGTTCTATCACCAGAACTTTAAAAGTGACCGATTTGGATGTGGTACTGGATGTTGTTGGCGCATCACAAGCGACAGCGGAAGACGTAGCGGCGGTCAGTCGTTTACTGACCAGCGAAGAGCGCATGTTGTTAATCAAGCTGATTTTGTCGGTCAAAAAACAGCAGTAGAGTTTTGTTCCATTAGGTTATTTTGGAATACCTAGCTTTCTAATACCTAGATCGCGAATGCTTAGCGTTCGAACTAATAGGCTTCGAATCAATACTTCGAACAAATGCCTGCAAATAAATAGCGTTAGGTATTCGTTTTTGTTCAAGAAAATAGAGTTAGAGCGGTTGTTTCATGGGTGACGTGTTCACTGGGTGACATGAAACAATTATTCTACTCTTCCGCGCAGTAGCTTGGTGGTGCTTCTTTGTTTCTTTCCTTCTAAACGTCTTTTCTGAGAGCCACGCGTCGGCTTAGTCGCTCGTCTTACTTTTTGAACTTTTGTTGCTTCCAAGATCAGTTCTTTCAAACGCACCAAAGCGTCATCACGGTTTTGTTCTTGAGTTCTATACTGCTGCGCCTTAATGATAATCACGCCATCTTTAGTGATGCGGCTATCTTTGTGTGCTAGCAGTTTCTCTTTATAGAAATCTGGTAGGGTGGAGTGCTTGATGTCAAAACGCAAATGTATCGCACTTGATACTTTATTGACGTTTTGGCCGCCTGCTCCTTGTGCTCTGATCGCAGTTAACTGGAGTTCCCAGTCTTGAATCGAAACAGAGTTAGATATTTGTAACATAAACATCCATTTTGAACGGTAATATGGGGTCATGATACTGAATATTGGTTATGGTATCAGTAACTTTCTCAAAGAGTGGTAGTAGTGATGAAAATAGATTTAACGGCATATGATGGATTAATCTTTGATATGGATGGTACGTTGATCGATACAATGCCAGCACATGTAAAGGCGTGGCAGCAAACGGCTGAAGAATTCGGTTTTCATTTTGAAGCGTCTTGGCTGCATAGCTTAGGTGGCATGCCGAGTTATAAGATCGCGGGTGAGGTGAACAGTAAATACGGGTTATCGCTCGATCCACAAGCGGTTTCTACGTTTAAGATGGCGTCGTTTGCTGCGATTGAAGACAAAGGAGATATCATCCCTTGTACCCATTCTCTGTTATTAGAAAATTTAGGTAGCAAGAAGATTGCCGTCGGGACGGGTAGCCAACGTAAAAGTGCAGAACAATTGTTGGACAAAACAGATATCTTGAGCAAGCTCGATATCCTAGTGACAGCAACAGACGTTAAGAATCACAAACCCAATCCAGATACCTTCTTAGATGCGTGTTTTGGTATGGGATTACAGCCAAAGCAGTGTGTTGTGTTTGAAGATACGAACTTAGGTAAGCAAGCTGCTCATGCTGCGAACATGGATTGTATTCTGGTGGTAGAAGGGAACAAGTTAGAGTTTTACCCGGCCCCAAGCTGATCGAGTGCCTAACAAGAGTGCTTGTACTGTCTATTGTTAGGCTATTTCACTCATTTCTTTGTCTAGGAATAAGCATACATTGTTTCTACCTGCTGCTTTAGCTTCGTATAACGCTAAATCAGCGCACTTGTAGTTCAGCGCGGGATCATTGGTGATGTTAGTAATGCCGCCACTCACAGTGACTACGTTATCGAGTTCAAGGCTGACAGCAATTCTCAGCCTGTTGAGAACGTATTCAGCTCCTTCCGTTGTGGTGTGAGGCAGAATAACACCGAACTCTTCGCCACCAATGCGAGCAACAAAATCTGTTTCACGGCATTCACGCTGAAGTACTTGAGCGACTGTTTGAATGACTCGATCACCGTAATCGTGCCCAAATCTGTCGTTAATGCGTTTGAAGTAGTCAATATCCAAGATAGCTAAGCAAGATTGCTCGCGAGTAGGGTAACGATTAACACGAGAACATTCGTCACGAAGTTCAAGGTCAAATTTTCTTCGATTCCAGCAACCAGCTAATGCGTCTTTTTCACTTAGATTTCTGAGCTTTTTTTCGAGTTCTTTGTGTTTACTAATATCGACAAAAGAAGCGACGTAAAACTGAATCACATCTTTCGAATCTTTGATGGTTTGGATTCGTAATATCTCAGTGATCAAAGACCCGTCTTTACGGCGATTGACCACTTCGCCTTCCCAAACTCCCGTCTTGGTGATAATGCTCCACATCTTGATGTAGAACTCTTGATTGTAGCGACCAGAAGCAAACATCGAAGGCTGACGTCCTTTTACATCTTCCAAATCGTAACCACTCACGCGAGTAAACTCTTGGTTTACTTTGATGATTCGGTTATTTCGGTCAGTAATTACCAAGGCTGACATGCCATTCATCGCGGCTTTAGCCAGTTGGCTATCGATGCTGTTCTTTTTATGGTTACTGTTCCAAAGCACAAAACCTGCTGAGATCATCGAAATTAAGAAAGATAAGGTGATGATCTGCACGAATATGGCTTGTTTTTCTTGTCGGTATTGGCTGCTAAATTGTTGGTTTTCAACATGAAGAACCAAATAAATTGGTCCTTTAAATTGCTTTATTTTAGGGCTGATATCTGAGTGAAAATACCAGTTTTTACCATCAAAGTAGCTAGAAGAGGTATTTTCTTGAATGGCTTTCCAAAGCTCTGGGTAAAGCTTCGCATAGGTTTTATCTGAACGAGATTCAATAAGATGCCCAAACGATTCTTCGATATCAGGGCCCATGATGACATGTCCGGTTCTGTTAAGAATGACAGGGACGGCTGATGATGTACCGATTTGATAAAGAAGGCGGTCGTAGACCTCGAGCATATTAAGGTTAGCAATAAAGTAGCCAATAATACGATCTTCTGAGGCGACGGGTGTCATTATCCTTAGGGCTGGCATCAAAGGGTGGACGACTTCACCATTCTCAATCTCTAAATCGATACCGTTGGAGCTTACTTCTCCAATCTTCAGTCGGTGGAGATCTTTAAAGTAGCTACGAGCTGATTTGTTCTGCAGTTTATTCTCAGGAACTATTGTCGCTTTATTGTTGTTGTAGTTGATACGGTAAACCTCGTTACCTTCTAGGTCGAGGTAGCGAAGTTGAGAATAGTATTGTTGTCCGCGAGCTAACATCACCCACAGATCTTGCAGAGCTTGTTTATGAACAATTGATGGTTCTTCAATTGCGCGAAGTAACGTTTGAGAGTCTGCGATGGAAGGAACAGAATTAGATATTTGCTCAACAATAACGGCCAGTTCGTGAAAACTGTATTCGATTTGGTTTTGGCTAGACTGCTTAATATTTAGAGTATGCTGAGCATCAATTCTGTCAAGTTCAGAATTGATGTAGAGGGCAGGGACTAATCCTAGGGCAAATATGGTGCATAGAAATTGGCTGACTAGTTTTTTTATACTCGTATTCATCACTGTCCTCAAAGAATCAGCGCAATACTATATATTTTATGGGGTTTTTAATGTGATCTTAACCCAGAACTTAAAACAAGATTTGCATATAACTACGATTTTAGTGCAACTTTTTGCATTTAAGCTTGATTGTTGAGCAATCACTTCGTTAGGAAATGATTGCTCAATATAGAACGCCGCTCTGAAACTTGAGCCCAATTAATCGTGATTAATTGCCGTTTATCTAGCTAAGGGCACCTAGCTTAGGCCGATAATATTTCCATTGCTATCAATATCTAATGACATGAAAGCCGGTTTATCAGGTAAACCTGGCATGGTCATTACGTTGCCGCACAAAGCGTAGATGAAGCCGGCACCAGCACACAGTTTTAACTCTCTAACGGGTACGTCAAACTGAGTGGGTGCACCCTTTATTTGAGCTTCTGTTGAAATCGATAATGGCGTTTTTGCCAAACAAACCGATAGGTCGCTATAGCCGTGTTGGTTGAACTCAGTCAGTTGCTTTCTTGCCAGTGGTGATAGCGAAATACTTGCTGCGCCGTATCCGACTTCAGCGACTGCCATCAGTTTCTCTTCTAAGCTTTGCTCAGAGTGGTACAAAGGCTTAAATTTACTCTCTGTTTGGCATGCTTTTACCACGGCGTGAGCCAACTTAATTGCACCTTCACCACCTTGACCAAAGGCTTCACTTACTTCAACGCTGACACTTGGGTCAAAGTCGATGATCATTTGTTTCAAAGCATCGAGCTCTTGAGCTGAATCTTGTGGGAATCGATTGATCGCTACGACAGTAGGTACTTGGTATCGTTTAACGTTGTTGATATGCCATTTAAGGTTCTCAAAGCCTGCTGTGAGCGCGTCTTGATCGTCATTAAAGATTGAATCAGGTAATGGAGTACCCGGTCTCAAATCGTATAAACCAGAGTTGGCTTTTAATCCGCGTAATGTTGCGACAACTACGGCGCAATCGGGCTTCTTGTTCGACGCTTTCACCTTGATGTTACACGCCTTCTCAAAACCCATGTCTGAGCCGAAACCACCTTCAGTTACCACAAAGTCACTCAGCTTTAACGCTATCTTATCAGCAATAATAGATGAGTTACCGTGTGCGATGTTAGCGAAAGGCCCCGCGTGTATTAGAGTAGGAACGCCTTCAAGGGTTTGCATCAATGTTGGTTCAATAGAGTCCTTCATCGTTACTGTCATAGCGCCCGCGACGTTGAAGTCATCTGCGGTTAGTGGCAAGCCTTGTCTACTGTAAGCAAGTACCACTCGTCCGATGCGCTTTCTTAAGTCTTGAAGGTCATCTGCTAGAGCGAGAATAGCCATCAGCTCTGAAGCGGCTGAGATATCAAAACCATCTTCACGTTCAAGGCCATTAATTGTTTTGTCTGCTTCGTTTTTGCCTACTGTGATCATGCGCAATGCACGGTCATTATGGTCCAGTACACGTCGCCAAACGATTCTACTAGGATCAATGTTGAGTGCTTTTAAGCCTGAACGTGCTTCAAAGGCTTCTAATCCTTCACGGTGCTCATGATACAAGCGTGCATCAATGGCTGCAGAGGCGAGGTTATGAGCGGCCGTCACGGCATGAATGTCGCCAGTGAGGTGAAGGTTTAATTGCTCCATAGGGGCGACTTGAGAGTAACCACCGCCCGCTGCGCCGCCTTTTACACCAAATACTGGGCCCATTGAAGGCTGGCGAATGCAGGCCATCGCAGATTGGTTAATCTTTGCGAGGCCTTGTGCTAATCCAATAGTAGTGACGGTTTTGCCTTCGCCAAGAGGCGTTGGTGTGATAGCGGTCACCACGACCAATTTACCATCTTGTTGGTTGGCGAGGCGTTCAAGTGATGTCAGAGACACTTTAGATTTGTATTGCCCTAATGGCTGATGTTCGTTGTGTTGTAGGCCAGCTTGTTTGGCAACTTCACTGATGTTTTTAAGGGGAGTAGAGCGACAAATATCAATATCAGACAGCATATTTGATCCTTATATCAGAACCGAAAGGTGGTACGTAAACGTTTGCGTGGCGATAGTACTGTATAAATTTGCCAAGTAAAGGCAAACCACACGAATTATGTGCTGGAAGATAACAGATCTAAAGAGTCATTGCGCGAGATCAAATCTTAAACGAGCAAAATATTCGATCTGACTACCTTAAGCTGCAGTTATATTAGTGCTGAATACAAAAAGGGCTGCATATAGCAGCCCTTCAGGAATGGATAATCTAGCTGGTCATCAACCTCAATGAGTTAACAACCTGGCATGGTTGATTAACGATCCCAGTATGTTTCTTCTAAGCTATCTTCGCGTTCAGGTAGCGCACGAGAAAGGCGAGGAGAGTGCTGAGTCAACACCTCATAGCTTACACGGTTTGCGTACTTACAAATTTGAGACAGTGAAGAGTAAGTTAGACAAGCGTGTTCGTGCTTCTCAGAGTTCGGCACGTTAACGTGGTGGTAGCTGTTTGCTGCCATGTCGTGAAGTAGTGCTGAAAGTGCACCATCACCAGCACCGTTGGTGTTCTTAATCTCAAGTGGGCCGCCTAAGTAAGGGCCAATGTGAGAGTACACTTTTACTGGGTCTTTACAGTCTTGCTTACGCATCGCGCGGCTGAATTCATATTTATTGAACTCAGGGATGTTACCCGGTAACAATGGCAGTGTAGTTTCGCGTTTCGCTGGTTCGTCAGTGTAGCCTGCCATGTACAAGCCGACAGGGCCTGCAGTGCAGAGAACTAAGTCAACCCACTCAAGAGCTTTGTTCGCAGCCAATAGCGGATCTTTTTCACCCGTTAATGCTTCACCTTCGTCTTCGTTCATTGCGACGATGGTTACGTTTTCTTTCAGGTATTCTTGCCACCATTCAGCGTTACCTTCGATCACGTACTTCGTGCCAAGTGTCAGTACAACTGGCACATTGTACGCTTTCGCGTATTCAATCGCTTTTTGTACCGCTTTTGGCATCGGATCTTCAGGCTTACCGCGCATTAAGTATGAAGACACAACTAATGCAGACGCTTTTTCAAAAATCTGTTCAGGAATACTTTCAGGAAGCAGCTGGTTCATGTGTCCTTCGTTGATCGCAAACGTACGTTCGCCATCTTCGGTAATGAGCGTGTAACAACGACCAATGGGACCATCAACGGTTTGTAAGTGGTTTAAGTTCATACGAGAAGAAGTGCGGCAAAGGTAGCGGTAACCAAATGAGCCAACTTCAATCTTCTTAGACATTACGCCAAGTAGGACAGATTTGCTGTCTGCAAGAACAGAATAGTTGTGCAGTGTGTTGCCGATAGTATCGCCAGGGTATTGATGCGTGATCAAACCGCGCTCAACTAACTCTTCATACAGCGCATCTGCTTTACTTTCTTCCAATACCAGTGAGTGGCCTTTACTCAGCTCGTATTTTTCTAGGAACTCGTTGTCAACACGGGCTTCGATATCAACAATCGTTTGACCTATACCGACAACTGTTGCGCGGTGTAGCTTAGGTGTTTGTTGAATTTGGTTGACCAACGGATCACGGGCGTGAGTTGGAAAGTAGTGCTTAGATTTACGCTGTCCAGGAAATTTCATATGACAAATACAGTGAAAAAATTTTGCCGCATGATATCACATTTTGTTTCTGTTTCTTTCATTTTTATTACATTTTGAATCACCTGCGCAATGTCTGTACAGGTGATTCAGCTTACTTTTGCTTCAGACCATTCGTGTGAGACTACTCGACTGGAACGAGTGTTGCTGGATCTACGTAAGCCTTTGTACCCCATAGCGGAACGGTTGAAAGGCTATGTTTGAAGCTGCCTTCTGTTTCTTTGGTTGTGTAAGATAAGTAAAGCAGCGATTGATTCTCAGCATCGTAGATACGACGAACCTTCATCGTTTTGAAGAAGATACTTTTCGACTGCTTGAATACCACTTCACCTGATTTACTTTTGTCTATTTTAGCAATCATTTCTGGAGTGATTTCGCCTGTTTGACGACAAGAGATAGAACTATCGCTTGGATCGGAAAGACTCAGGTTTGCTTCGATTGATGCAATGTGACAAGTCACTCCTTCGATCTTATCATCATCTAAAGATGACATTTTGATATCCTTCATTGTGAAGAATCCAAGAGAGACGTCGCCAACCTCGTTGTCCGAACAGCCTGCCAACATTGTGATGATACCTGCTGCTATTAAGGCTTTTTTCATAAGAAGTCCTTTTTATTTATATAGTTCTGTTTACTATAAGGATATTGAAAGCTTGAATACGAGTGTAGAGCTTTTCACCGAGTTCTTAAAGGATGTTATGAGAGAATGAAAAATATGAAGCATTTAAAGTACTTGTTGGCGTTAGTCATGCTCTGTATCCTTTCTGCATGTAGCTCGGCTCCTACGCCGACCATATGTCTCCCAAATAACTGTGATATTTGGGGTTACTAATCTTAGGTACTAAAAGAATGAATAACGAAATACCTGAAAGCGCACATAAGAAAAACCAATGGCTGTTTAGCCAACTCGACATTGCTTATCCCGCAAAGGAGAGCTTGCTAGGTCGAGAACTTTATCAAAGCAGACTCCCATCCAAGAATTACCAACTCCTCGCTCAAGATCAAATTCCTTCTCAAATTGATGAACTGCATAAAGTCGATTTCCATAAACTGACGGTACTTTTTTCACTTAACCAAGCCAGTGTTTATCACGATGAAACCGAAAGGGCACATATGCTTGAGTTCTTGAGTCAGATTATGTTGTCTGATGAGCATGTTTTATACATTGGAACTCAAAATGGTGATGTTGTGGCGAGTGCTATTGTCACAGAAGTGGAAGAGTCTCTGTTGATCTCCGACGTGATTATTGAAAACGGTCAAGATATCAACGGCTTTGCTAAGCAGTTACATGATTTTTGGGCACAAGATCATGCTTCTCACGATAAAGTGTGGGTCGAGAACTAAAGATTCTTTGAGAAAGCGTTAATCTAAGTACAATACCCCATCTTTTATAAAGGGTTTTGTATGTACAAGCTATTGATATCAATCGCTGTATTGTGTGTTAGCGCTTTTTCTACAGTCAGTTTTGCTAACGACTGGGATATCAAACGCATCCTAGTTTTACACTCATACGAACCTTCTTACCAATGGACTGCTGATTTTCAGAAAGGGATAGACAGTGCGTTCAGCCAATCTCAAACCGAAGTTAAACTCTCAATCGAGTATTTGGATACAAAGCGCGTCCATAGCTCTGAGTACTACGACTCTCTCGCCGATTACTTACAAGCCAAATACGCAGGTTATAAATTTGATGGGGTTATTGCGACTGACGATAACGCGGCTAATTTCCTTGAATCACTGAGTGCGTTGATTGACCGTGCGACACCTATTGTTGCGGCGGGTATCAACGACATAAGCACCGATATGTATGCGGTGTCTGATAGAGCGACTGTGCTTTATGAGAACGATCAGATAGACGTCAATATTAAGCTGATCTCTAAACTAAGACCTAATCTAAAGAACCTCTATTTCATCAATGATTACAGTGTCACTTCTGAGCTAATCCGTAAAGATATAAGCCGTATTATGGCAGACTTTCCATCGATTAATTTGGTCGAAATACGCGATTTGTCGCTCAAGCAAACAAGTGAGTTCTTGAAAAGGGTATCTGCTGACGATGCAGTCTTACTGAGCCACTACAATACTGAGTTAGATCAAGGTGTATATCATACCTATCAAGAGGTCGCGGAAACCTTATCTGCATCGAGCGCCGCACCAGTGTTTGCGTTATGGCAGTTTAATATAGTCGGTGATGTACTCGGAGGTTATGTAAACCACTCGCGTAGCATGGGTGAAGAGGCCGTTAGTGCATTGGATAAGTATGTGCCTCTTAATTTTTCTACACCTTTAGTTCCCGGTGACAACAAGCGTTTTGTTTTCAATTATCCGGCGCTTAAAAAGTTTGGCATTGGTGATAATGTACTGCCGACAGGTTCTGTGATTGTTAACGAGCCTTCCTCCTTTTTAGAAAAGAACTTTCAATTGTTGTTGGGCTTAATCATGGTCATTACAGGGCTGAGCGTGATTATCGTGATGCAATTTATTACCCTGCGCCAAAAGAAAGAGTTGGCAAAAAAGAACAAGCGAATCCTCGCTCTACAGAAGCAGACTTTGAATGTTCAAAAGGACATGATTCATGTGCTGGGTGAAGCCATTGAAACTCGCTCTGGCGAGACGGGGAATCACGTTAAGCGTGTGGCCAAGTTATCCGCATTGCTTGCCAAGTATCGTGGCTTGAGCCATCGCGAGGTCGAGATGATTGAGATCATCAGCCCAATGCATGATGTCGGTAAGATTTCGGTTCCGGAATCTATCTTAGATAAACCAGGTAAATTGACAGACCAAGAGTGGGATGTAATGAAACTTCACACCACTGCGGGCTACAATTTACTGAAGAGCGGAGCGGGTGATATTACCAACCTCGCGGCAATCATTGCTAACGAACATCATGAGCGTTGGGATGGCGCTGGATACCCTAATGGCAAGTTAGGTGAACAAATTCACTTGTTTGCTCGTATCACTGCCGTAGCCGATGTATTTGACGCATTGCTTAGTGCTCGTTGCTACAAAGATCCATGGCCATTAGAGATGGTGATCGACTTGTTCGAGAGAGAGTGTGGCTATCAATTTGATCCTCAATTAACCAAACTGCTACTGAAACACCTGCCCGAGTTTGTCGCTATCCGAGATTCGTATCCCGATACTGGAACTGTAGAATATGCGTCTGTACCTTCGATTGAAGTTAAGGTACTAAAAGAGTCGGTTGTTAGCTAACTAACTCTCGCTCTATCTGAATAGTCTACAAATCTTGATTTCTTTATCAATTCAGTCTAATCCGACTAGGACGTGGCAATTTATATTTTCCACTGAAATTAAGTCGTTTATGTAAACCTTGTAGTATTTGGTTTTGTAGAATCTGGGTTAATTTGATGAAAGCTGTTGCTTATGTCGAGCCATAAGGTGATCAAGCCCATATTTCGCGAAGAGAAATAAGCCTGTGTCCGTAAACTGTTATCTTAATCATCCCGCGCATTGAAAGAACACTATAGGATAAAACTTGAATTCAATACGAGTGAGAGAGCTATGCGGTTAGAACAGACTAAATGTGTAATTTTCGATTGTGATGGAACACTCATCGATAGCGAAAAGCTGTGTTGCCAAGCCTTGGTGAATGTATTCACCGGCTTTGGGGCGGAGCTAAACGTTAATGACTGCTATGCGCACTTTCAAGGTGGAAAGCTGGCCGACATCTTAATGGATACACAAGAACGTTTAGGGCTATCTATCTCGATTGATACGCTTGAGCCGTTATATCGTATTGAATTAGAAGCTTTGTTCCAACGTCATTTAAAGCCGATGGATGGTGCCATCGAGCTCATTGAATTCCTAAAGCGACAGGACATCGAATTTTGTATCGCTTCTAATGCGCCTAAGTCTCGGGTTGAATCTTCATTGGCAATGACAGGAATGCTCGATGACTTTAAAGGTAAAGTGTTTTCAGCTTTTGATGCCAACAGCTGGAAGCCAGAACCTGACTTGATTATGTATACAGCCATGAATATGGGCTTTTTACCCAATGAGTGTATCTATGTGGACGATACTTTGAAAGGAATTGAAGCGGGTGTTCGTGCGGGTATTCAATCATTCCGATTGCGCCCAAGTATTAATGAATCAATCGTAGATCCCGAAGCCGACTCATCAGAGGTAGCGGCTCAGGATATCTACAGTTTGGAAGAGATTTCGGTTTGGATTAATGGCAAACACTGCTCAAGTGGTGGAATACCGAACCCTGCAGCTTTGGTGGGGTAGAGCCTAGCTGAAGGCTGACTACCTTACTAAATTGTTTAGTGTGAAAACCGCAAGAGGCACAAGTAAACTTTTCTCCACTTTCTGAGAGTAGATATTCGTCGTGTTGGCATAAAGGGCATGTAATGTCGTCGGTGTTTGGTGTTTCTGTTTTATTCATTATGTGTCACCTGCAGCAAGAGGGTAAGCGAAAAAAGACCCGTTTAATTAGATTACCCCTAAGCTCGAATATTAGACAGTTTTGACACTTGATAATCTCGCCTTTGCGACTTGCTTCATGGTAATGATAATCTCATCGTTAAAGACCATGTGTTTCCTGTTGTTATTAAGGGAAGTTGTTATTAAAGAAAATTTCTATAAACGTGCGTCGCTATAAACGGGCGTTACTATTGGCAGACGTTGCTATTAACGAACGTCGAAAAAAAGGACTCATGATGAGTCCTTTTTAGTTTCGCTGAATTTAACTTGGTCAGCCTAAGTGATCACTCGTATCTAAGTGCGGTATCTTGCCAAAGTTTTAGACAAAGAAACTGATGCGTCTGTCAGTGTCGATACGCCATTTGAAGAGTTTTGAGCCACTTCTTTAATCACATCGGATTGACTGCGAATATCGTTAAGCTCAGCTGCGATGGTATTCGCTACGTTGCTTTGCTCGTCCGCTGAGGTTGCAATCTGAATACTCATATCCATTAGCGCTTGAGCTGAGTCAGCAATCGAGTTTACATCGTCCCCAATGTTTGAAATCAGTTGGCTACTAGTTTGCGCTTGGTCGACCGTTTGCTCGGTGATCTTAGCGATATTTTGGCTCTCTTGCTGTAAGCGTTCAATCATCGCTTGGATTTCAACCGTAGCCGACTGAGTGCGGCTTGCCAGTGTTCTTACTTCATCAGCAACAACAGCGAAACCACGGCCTTGTTCACCCGCACGAGCAGCTTCGATCGCCGCGTTCAGTGCAAGCAAGTTAGTTTGCTCTGAGATTGCGTTGATCGTCGTGATCACTTCATTAATTTGGCTAGTGTTCACATTCAAGCTGGTAACTGAAGATGAGGTTTGCTCAATCAAAGAAGAGAGCGTGGTGATCTCTGAGATGGCTTGTTGAACTTTCGTATGGCTGTCGTTGATTTGCTGCGCGTCTTGTTCAGTTTGTTCAGTTGAACGTGCTGAAATGTTAGAGACTTCATTGGCTGAAGCGGTCATTTGATCCATGGCAGTAGCAACAGAGTCTAGAGACGCATTCTGGCTCATGATTTGTGTTTCACTGCGCTTCATCTCAGTTTCGAAAGAAGCCGATGTTTCGCTTAGTGTCGCTGCACTGTGGTTTACGTTGTTGACTAGCTCACTAAGCGTGTCCATTGAACGGTCAAGTGCACAACCAATCGTACCGAACTCATCACGTCCTGGGTGGAAACCAAGGCGTGATGTTAAGTCGCCATCACCAATTTTTTGAGTAGTTGAGTAAAGCACCCACAATGCACCGCCTAGAAAAGTCGCCACCCAGTAACAGAAAAGACCAAAAGGCACACACCACAAAAAGCTCAGTAATAAAGTGTACAGTGCTTGCTGCTTTTGATTCTGTATATCGTTAGCTGAAACGGTAAGTGAGTAGTAATTGCCATCTTGTGCGAGTGCTGTGGCAGTCACCGAACCATTGTTTGAAATAGTGGTTTGTTGAGCGCGAGTTTGCTGGCTAACAGAGCGAACAGAAGCTGGGGAATCTGATGCTGATAAAATGCCTTGCAGTTGATACTCGACCTGCTGTTTTGCAGTTACGTCAATGTGTTCCATTTTGTTGACGTAGTTGAGTCCAGCGAGGCTTGCCAGAGCGGCAAAAAAGATTAAGAAAATGACCCAAAACTTGTCGTTGATCGACATCTTGATAAACAGTTTGTCTATCGTTCGAAATTGTACTTCTTTCATAAAAACTCCACGGTAAATCCTTTACCGTGGACTCTAAATAACCGACCTCAATAAAAATGTGATGCTAATCGACTAATTGTGAAAATTAATGATACCAACATATCGTTTATGAGACATCTATCAAGTATTTTTGTTCTCTATGGGTTTATTAGCCCAGAGAAGGCAATAGCCCTACTGAAATAAGGATTTGAATCGCAATGATAAAAACGCCTACGCTGCCAACTAAAAATAGCGCTTTACTTCCACCTAACACTTGGTAAGTCGCTTCTGTGCCTTGAGGTTCTACAGAGAAATCCGTGTAACGAATCTTGTATACCATCACTGTCGGCAGCAAAATTGCGAGTACTGAAAGTGCTATGGCTGCGTAGCCCAGAGCTGTAATGAAACCCTGTGGGTAGAACAAGGCAAAACCTAATGGCGGTAAGAAAGTGATAGCGGCCGTTTTAACGCGTTTTGCACTGCCTAGTTTCTTGCTCAGTGAATCCCCCATGAATTCAAATAACCCCAAGCTCACACCAATAAAAGAAGTCAGCAGTGCAAGGTCTGCGAATACGCCAACGATAACGCTAAGGTTTGATTGATGAACGGTTTGTGACAATGAGACTAACAGTGCGCCCAAACTTGTATCCGACAAAAGCTGCTCTTGGCTAATCACACCTAGAGTCACACTCTGCCAGAAAACATAGATGACCAAAGGCAGTGCAGAGCCAATAATCATGACCTTACGTAGAGAGCGAACGTCACCATCTAGGTATCGAACAATTGAAGGGATGCTGCCGTGGAAGCCAAAAGAGGTAAACACAACTGGGATAGCTGCAACAATCAGCCCTTGCTGTAAAGGCATGCTCATTAGATATTGAGAGGTGATGTTCGGTGCTAGGAAGCTGAGTACCAGTACCATCGCAATCAGTTTAAATCCGAATAAAACGCGGTTAACTTTATCAACACTGTGCGTACCAATCGTCACAACGCCAGCAACTAACAGTGTGAATAGCAGGGTTGTGATTTGGCCATTAAGCTCAATGCCTGCAATATCCGAGATACGTTGATTAAACTGCGCACCACCGCCCGCAATGTAGGCTGCACATAAAGCGTAAAACAGAAACATAACGGCGAAGCTCGCAATCCACTTACCTTTTGTCCCTAAAATTTTGTCAGCTAGCGTGTGTAGGGTTGCGTCAGAATCAGCGAATTGATGTAGCTCAACCATTAACAATGCAGTAAAGGCCATTAGAGCCCATAAGCCAAGCATTAGAAAAAGTGAGGTTGAAAAGCCAATACCTGCAGAAGCAAGTGGAAGAGCGAGCATGCCAGCACCAATAGTGGTGCCTGCAATGATCAAAGTACTACCAAAAACCTTTGATTTATTCATTGTATATAATTCTTTACGTTAGGGTGTGTTTTCATTGTAATTCTTCTAGCTTAAGCGCATAAACCCAAAGAATATCTCGATTTTTAAGTATTCTGATTGAGTTTAATTCCAAATGCAATGCCTAATGTAATTAAAAATATCCACTGTAAACTATATTTTACAATTGGTGGATTGGAATCACTTAAATGCCCGAAGCAAACGTTTGACCATGATCGGCTTCAAAATTTGTAGAGTAATTTGTTGTACTTGGTGTAAGGTGACAGTACATATGTCGTTCGCGTATACCCCTTTAGCGTAAACAAGCGCTAATGATCGCGAGTAGCTTCAAGCTATAAATATGGAATGGGTAGAGTAGAGTGCGTTCATCAAAGTGACATAATATAAGTCCAAGATGGTGCACTAGTTAATCGGACATCATGTCCGCATCAAGGAATAGAGGGGGCACTATGAGTGACCAATCTTTTAATGACGAAAGTCTTGAGTTGTTAGATGCCATGGAAATTGGCATTGATTTATCTGACTACGAGCAGGCGGTTAAACAATTAGCAGAAGAACTTTTTAAGTCTTCGAACTAGGTTTTACCTGAACTAAAGGTTTCTTGTAGTTCAACGTTCTCAAATTAGACAATTCTTAAACTGAGCAAATCTCATTCGCTCACACGTCATAACAAAACTATCCTCATTAAAGTTCGCGAAGATAAACGAGTACGTTTACTATGTTACTTAGTTCTCGATACTTTAATGAGGTTCAATGAACTTTCTCGCACATCTCCACATCGCTCAACACTGTAAAAGTAACTTAGCTGGTAATCTGTTAGGTGACTTCGTTAAAGGCGACCCTAATCAACACTATTCAACCTCGCTTTCAGACGGAATAAGACTTCATCGATTCGTGGATAGTTACACAGACCGCCACGATGTATCCCGATCGGCAAAATCGCTTTTTTTAGACCAAACGCGTCGCTTTGCACCTATTGCACTGGATGTATTCTGGGATCACTGCTTAGCCAATCATTGGACTCAGTTCTCGCAGCAGACGTTGGAGCATTTTTGTTTCGATAGTCATCAACAGATCTTTGAACATCAAGAGCCACACTGGCCTGAGAACTTCATTACGATTCATCAGAAGATGGCTGAACAACGTTGGCTGGAAAGCTATCAAGACATGTCTTCCATAGAGGTGGTATTGCAACGTATGGCGTTGAGAAGTCCCAAGTTAGGCATGCTCAAAAATTGTTACGACGACCTCGAACGTCACTATGATACGTTGCAGTGTCACTTTAATGAGCTGTATCCCAACGTTTTAGAAGAAGCGAAGCAGTTTAATGCACTTCAAATGAAGAAAAATCAAAAGGAAAGGTAAACAGCGTAATGCAGGTTTGCTACAATCCGCGCCTATTTAATCTTTGAGCATCATACTATGTCTGAATCTACCCAATCTTTTAACCAACTAGGATTGTCTGAGCAACTTCTTACAACGCTATCAGAGCTAAACTTTACGGCTCCGACTAGTGTTCAAGAACAAGCTATTCCATTGGTACTGGAAGGCAAAGATGTACTGGCTGGTGCGCAAACGGGTACCGGTAAAACCGCGGCGTTTGGTTTGCCGATTATTCAAAGATTAATCGAGACTAAAGACAATGTTATTCCGAACCCTAAGCTCGTTCGTGCACTTGTGTTAGTGCCAACGCGTGAATTGGCACAACAGGTGTTTGATAACGTAACGAGTTATGCGAAAGGCACCGATATTAAAGTTGTGGTGGCTTACGGCGGCGTTAGCATGAAGGTTCAAACCGATAACTTACGTGGAGGCGCCGACATTCTTGTAGCGACGCCTGGTCGTCTTATTGACCATATGTTCACCAAGAACATTATGTTAAGCCAAACGGAAGTGCTGGTATTAGACGAAGCAGACCGCATGCTAGATATGGGCTTCATGCCTGACATCAAACGCATTCTTTCTCGCATGAACGACGTACGTCAGACGCTGTTCTTCTCTGCGACGTTCGACAATAAAATTAAAGCACTTGCACATCGAATGATGCAGTCACCAAGCGAAATTCAAGTTACGCCAAAAAACAGCACCGCTGACACCGTTACCCAGATGGTTTATCCGGTTGATAAATCGCGTAAAAGTGAACTATTGGCCTATTTGATTGGCTCAAAAAACTGGCAACAAGTGTTGGTGTTCACGAAAACTAAGCAGGGCACTGATGCTCTAGTTAAAGAGCTTAAGTTAGACGGCATCAAAGCGGCATCAATCAATGGTGATAAGAGCCAAGGTGCGCGCCAAAAAGCACTGGATGATTTCAAATCAGGCAAGGTGAGAGCGTTGATTGCAACCGACGTGGCAGCTCGTGGTATTGATATCCAGCAGCTAGAACAAGTTGTGAACTATGACATGCCATTTAAAGCTGAAGATTACGTTCACCGCATCGGACGTACTGGCCGTGCAGGTAATACCGGTTTAGCGATTTCTTTGATGAGTCAGGATGAAGCGTACCTATTGGGTGACATTGAACGCTTACTTGATACTCGCTTGCCTCAAGAGTGGCTAGAGGGCTTTGAACCAAGCCTAGAAAAAGATATAGCACCCGATCGCGGTGGTCGCAGTAAAAGTCGTTCATCAGAAAAACGTAAGATCAAAGCGAAGCTTAAGATTCACCAAAACCGCGGTAAAGCACGTCGCTAACAAGCTGGACAAAGCTCCAGTTTAAAGATCTATACATATAAAAATGCGCCGTTACAGTTGGTTCTGTAACGGCGCATTTTTGTTTCAAGTAAATCAATTTACGACCACGGAAGATAAAAACACTAGATTAATGATGTTCTTGATTACACTTCCATACACAGGGCACTTCATAAATTAGCTCTTCTAAGCTAATTGGGTTTAGCACCCATTGGTCTTCGATTCTAAACTTGCTGACCATCTGCGTGTTGAAAAGCTGCCAATGCTTAAGTAGGGCATCTTCGGGTGAGGTGACCATATCGCCTTCATTCCAAGTGCTTTCCATGAAGGGAGTTAGGCATACCGCTCCGTGTGCATACATGATCATTTGCCACTTAATCTCATAAATGTTGATCAAGTTCTCTGGATTCGCATCGTTATATTGTTCAGCTAACATGTTGATTTCTTTTTCGACATCGCCAACATTGTCGATAAAGTAATCGACCAAGTTGTCTTTTTGGCGAACAGAGTCAGTGATAAGTTGCATCGGTTTTCGTGAGTGAATCATGTTGCTAAAGAGGCGCATACTAAATAAATAGATAGTAATGTTTGGTGCGACGCCTTTTGGTAACTCTTCCACTATCTTAGCAATATAAGACTGAAAATAGGCATGTAAACAATCGCTTATCGCATGCCAGATTTTTTCTTTGCTGCCAAAGTGGTGGCGAATAAGGCTATGCGATACACCTGCTTTTTCACTGATGTTACGAAGCGAAACGCTATCATAACCATGCTCACAGAACATATCCGCAGCAACACCCATGATCAAAAATCTCGTCTCTTCAGCGTCTTTTGCGCTTCTTCTGCCTTGTTTCTTTTCAGTCATCTTCATTTCACACATTTACCTGATTACCACATTCTACACTGTTTTTACTCAAATAAAAAATACTGCACAGGTGGAAAGTAAAGCTTGTGGATTACGGAATTTTGAATATACTGCCCACCTGTGTAATAAATCATAATAATTAAATGGAGAGACATCATGCAGTCCAATTTGTCTATCAATGCCATATCGAGCAAGCGCATGGGAGCTGTGATTGCAGCACTATTGCTCGCAGGCTCTTTGACCGGATGTAATAAGGTTCAGTCAGAAGAAACGGTTCAAGTTGTTAAGCCTGTAAAGCTGTTTGAGATTCCTTTGCAGACGGATATCGAGCTTGATAGCTTTATCGCAAAAGTGGATGCAACCGACCGTGCTGCGCTTTCCTTCCAAGTAGGAGGCGACATTGAAACCTTCGATGTTCGTATGGGACAAGAAGTGAATAAAGGTCAGGTGCTCGCCGTATTAGATGCGACGGATTACCGTATTGCGGTTGATGCAGCACAAGCCAAATTTGATCTTGCGAATAGCCAATACAAACAAGCTTCTGAGTTGTACGCGAAAAAGTTAGTCAGTACCGATTACTACGATCAAGCCGTGAACACCTTTACTGCCGCTGACGTTGAGTTGGACCAAGCAAAAACAAACCTTGGCTACACCACCTTAGTTGCTCCATTCGATGGCGTGGTATCGATGGTGTTTGGAAAACAATATCAATTGATCGCAGAAAAGCAGCCTGTACTGAATATTTTGAATCACAGTGAGATGGACGTGACGTTTTCAATTCCAGTATCAAAGCTTGAAGACCGTTCTATTCAAGACCTAACGAGCTCAAACATGTGGGTTGTGATGGATAGCCACCGTGGTATTCGTATCCCGACTCGCTTTAAAGAAATCTCTACACAACCAGATGAAGACACCAACAGCTACCAAGCGGTTGTATCTATCGAAAAGCCGGAAGGCATCAATTTACTTTCTGGAATGACAGCGCAAGTTGAAGTTCAGAAGCATAAATCTGACTACGGTATTGGCATTGTTGATTCAGCTTGGTTAACCAAAGAAGCTGACCATGGTGAGCTATGGCGCTATAACCCTGACTCTCAATTGATTTCTAAAGTACAAGTCCTTCTTGATGAGCAAGGCAAGGTTATTGATGGATTGTCGTCTGGCGACCTTATCGTTGAAGCGGGTGTGGATGTGTTATCCGATGGACAGCAAGTAAAAGCTTGGTTACGTGAGGGCGGTATTTAATGAACCTTTCCAAATTATCAATTGTTGTCGCGTCGGCTATGTTGCTTCAAGCCTGTAACAGTGAAGCCGTACACCGTGAACAACCCCCTCTGTTAGTTTCTACCTTTGAAGTTGGCGCGCCGCTGACTGATCAATTCAGAAGTTTTAATGGTCAGGTAATGCCCGCTGAATTGACACCCTTGGCATTTAAGCTCGCAGGCGAAATCCAACAAGTCTTGGTAGAAGCCGGTGACAACGTCGAAAAAGGCCAGCTACTTGCGACCTTAGACAACGCAACGTATCTCCAAGATCTGACTGATGCTAACTCTCAATTCAAACTGGCGAGCAAGCAGTTGGCCCGTGGTACGGAGATGTTTGGTAGCAAGATGTTGTCGCAGTCAGTGCTAGACCAACTAACGGCTAACTATAAGCTGGCATCGGCGAATTTGGCGGCTGCAAAACGTAAGCTAAGTTACACAGAGCTTTTAGCGCCATTTTCCGGGACCGTTTCTACCGTGGACAAGCAACGTTTCGAAAACACGACACCGGGTGAAGCACTATTGAGCGTGTACCAGAACGATAAGGTGTATGTACGAATTCAAGTCTCAGATTCGATCTTGGCATCGATCAGTCCAGACATGCGTTCAAATAGCTATCGTCCTGAGGCGACCTTTGGCGGTCACACTGGGCAATATCCACTGACGTATTTGGAGCACACCAGTGAATTGCACCCGCAATCGCGTACTTACGAATTTTGGATGCAGATGCAACAACCTAAAAACGAAATCCTGCCGGGCACCAGCGTTACGGTGAACGTGGATATGGCGAAAGCCGGCTTGAGCGATGTTCAAGGCTACCAATTACCAATGACAACTTTAGAAGCGGGTTCTGAAGCGAATCAGTTTTATGTGTGGAAAATGGAAGACGGACAAGCATTCAAAAGCGAAGTAGAAGTCGACAAGATCAGTGGCCAAGGCGCATTAATCGCTCACGGTGTTGAGCAAGGTGATCGACTCGTAAACTCGAATCTAAGAAAACTTCGTGACGGAATCAAATTGTCAGGAAAAGAAGAATGAACATCGCAGAATATTCAATAAAAAACAAAGTAATCAGCTGGTTATTTCTCGTCATATTGGCCATTGGTGGCGTGACGTCTTTTGGTAATCTATCCCGTTTGGAAGACCCAGCTTTTACCATTAAAGATGCAATGATTATTTCAACTTACCCTGGCGCTACGTCAATGGAAGTTGAAGAAGAGCTGACTTACCCGCTTGAAAAAGAGATAAGACAGCTGCCTTATATCGACAAGATAACCTCAACGTCGTCGAATGGTATGTCTCAAATTATGGTGAGCATGAAGATGGACTACGGTCCAGACGAGCTACCACAAATCTGGGATGAAATGCGTCGTAAGATCAACGATCTACAGCCCACGCTTCCTAGTGGTGTTAACTCAGTTCAGATCATTGATGACTTCGGTGATGTGTTTGGCGTGATGATCATGCTGACGGGTGATGGCTACGATTACGTTGAGCTTAAACAATATGCTGATTATCTAACCCGTGAAATCGAATTGGTCGACGGTGTAGGCAAAGTAAGCATTGCAGGTGACCAACAAGAGCAATTGTTTGTTGAGATGTCACTTGAGCGTTTAGCGGCGCTGAACCTAGATATGTCGATGGTAACGTCACTGCTATCACAACAAAACAGTGTGGTGGCAGCCGGTGAGGTAATGCTCAATGGCCAAAACCTAACGATCAAACCGAATGGCACTTTAAGTACTGTTGAAGAACTAGAAAACTTAATCATTCATGGCCGCGATACAGGTAACCTGATTCGCTTGAAAGATGTCGCTGAGGTCACTCGCGGAATCCAAGAAAAACCGGGCAATGTATTAACTTACAACGGCAAACCAGCAATCAACCTAGGCATTGCGTTCTCGTCGGGCGTAAACGTGGTGGAAATTGGTAATACGCTTGATGCAGAGCTTGAGCGTTTAGAAAGCATTAAGCCAGCCGGTGTTGAGTTGAATTACTTCTACAACCAAGCGCAAGAAGTGGACAAGTCCGTTGCTGATTTCTTGATTAGCCTCGTTGAAGCGGTGGCGATTGTTATCATCGTACTTTTGTTCGCGATGGGCTTACGCAGTGGTTTGATCATTGGGTTGGTTCTGCTACTGACGGTGTTTGGTACGTTCATCTTGATGGACTACAACGATGTCGAACTGCACCGTATCTCGCTGGGTGCCTTGATCATCGCACTCGGTATGCTGGTGGACAACGCGATTGTTGTGGTTGAAGGTATTTTGGTTGGCTTGAAGAAAGGAAAGACTAAGCTTCAAGCAGCAAAAGACATCGTGACACAAACACAGTGGCCACTGTTAGGTGCGACCATTATCGCTATCACAGCATTTGCGCCTATCGGCTTGTCGAAAGATGCGACAGGCGAGTTCATGGGTTCGCTGTTCTGGGTACTGTGTTTCTCACTGTTTTTGAGTTGGGTAACAGCACTAACACTAACGCCATTCCTTGCTGAGATGCTGCTTAAAGAAGAAGACAAGGTTGATGAAAACGTAGACCCTTACAAAGGCATCTTGTTCGTTGTATTTGGTGCGTGCCTGAAAGTAGCGCTTCGATTTAGATGGCTTACTGTAGTAAGTATGGTCGCGCTATTAGCGGTTTCCGTTGTCGGTTTTGGTATGGTGAAGCAGCAGTTCTTCCCGCCATCAAATACGCCAATGTTCTATGTAGACATGTGGATGCCAGAAGGTACGGATGTACGTGAAACGATCAAACAAACTGAAAAGGTTGAGAGCTACATTCGTCAACAAGATGACGTGGAGTTTGTGACAACAACGGTTGGGCAGGGTATGCAACGTTTTGCGCTGACATATCAACCAGAGAAAAGTTACGAAGCCTACAGTCAGCTACAAGTTAGAACAACTGACCGTGACACCATGTTCGAAGTCCTAGAAGAGTTAGACAAGGACTTAGCCAACAAATTTGAACAACCTACGTTCCAATTCAAATTGATTGAGTTTGGCCCGTCACCAGCTTCAAAAATCGAGGCTCGTATTAGTGGTGCCGACCCACAAATCTTGCGCAGTATTGCGGTTGAAGTGGAAGATATCTTGTTAGCGGACCCAGGCTCTCGAAATGTTCGTCACGACTGGCGTGAACGTACCAAAGAGCTCGTGCCACTGTTTAACGAATCAAAGGCTCGTCGTCTTGGTATTTCAAAGACGGATCTGTCCGAGACGTTACAAATGGCGTTTGGTGGCTACAACATCGGTTTACTGCGTGATGGTACTCATATGTTGCCTATTGTTGCGCGTTTACCTGAAGCAGAACGTTTTGATTTTGAATCACTGAACAATGTGAAGATTTGGAGCCCATCGCTACAAACCTACATTCCAGTTGAACAAGTGATTGATGGTGTAGAGCTTCAATGGTCTGAACCACTGATTCAACGTCGTGATAGAAAACGTACGCTAACCGTACTGGCTGATCACGATGTGTTGGGTGATGAAACGCCGGCGAGCTTGTTTGCTCGTGTTAAACCAAAGGTAGAAGCATTAGAGCTACCAGCAGGTTACAACATTAGCTGGGGTGGCGAGTACGAAAGTTCGAAAGATGCACAAGAATCTCTATTTGGTTCACTGCCAATGGGTTACTTGTTGATGTTTATCATCACCATGCTTTTGTTTAACTCGCTTCGTAAGCCACTTGTGATTTGGTTTACGGTACCACTTTCTATCATTGGTGTTTCGATTGGTCTGCTAGGGACTAATATGCCATTCAGCTTCACGGCGTTCCTTGGCCTACTGAGCTTAAGCGGCATGATTTTGAAAAACGGTATCGTCCTGCTTGACCAGATCAACACCGAACTCTCAACAGGTAAAGACCCATACCTAGCGGTTGTAGACAGCGCGATCAGTCGTGTACGACCGGTATCTATGGCAGCACTGACGACTATCTTGGGCATGATTCCCTTGGTATTCGATGCATTTTTCGGCTCAATGGCGATTACCATCATGGCAGGCTTAGGCTTTGCTACCGTACTAACGCTAATAGTAGTACCAGTGATGTTCGCTATTCTATATAGAATCAAACCGTCCACTGCGGGTTATTAGGGATTGATATAAAACAGATTCTTTTAAGCCAGCCCAGTCAAATTCGACTGGGCTTTTTTATTCGTGTTGTCCCGTCCTGAAATGTGTTAACACATGAGAGTGGCAAGCGGATACGAATAGGGAAGTATTAAAAAAGCCGCTAACCAATGGTCAAGCGGCTTTAGGAAGAATAAGGGGCAGTTCTAGATTGCGAGGCGGAGATCTAACTCAATCGGCTTTGGCATGGCTAAGTGATAACCTTGATACATATCGAAGCCTAAATTTTGCATCGCTGCGAGTTGTTGTTGGGTTTCTATCCCTTCGATTACCGTCTTCGCACCGATTTGAGTAGCAAGCTTTAGGGCCAACTCCATTTCACTTGTGTCACCTTGTTCAAAATCCAACATCACAGAGCGATCTATCTTGATGATATGAGGATTAATATGGCGAACCCGCTGTTCTGTTGACGCTTGTGTTCCGAAATCATCAACAGCGATTTGAAAACCATTTTCCGCTAATGAATGGGCCGCGTCTTTCAAACGTTCTTCACTCTCTACATTAAGCTCGACCAACTCCATCACAATTTGTTCGCACGATAAGTTAAGCTCATGCAGGCGTTTAGCTAGCAAGCTGTCGCTCACTTTCTCTGCAGCAAATAGCTCGCCAACATTAGGAAGAACATTCAAGAATAGGTGTAAATGACGGATAGTCGACTGTGCGAAGTTGCGTATATGAATGGCTCGGCTCAGCCTCTCGACATTAATTTTGTCTGTGCATGAGGTTTCGTCGGAATGAAAGAAGTGATCAGGGCGAACAATGGCACCTTTGCTGTTCGAAATTCGAACTAAAGCCTCTACACCTATCTGAGTCATAGAAGAATCAAATATAGGTTGGTAGACACTTCTAAGTGTTAGGTCTTGATATTTCGCAATAAACTGCATATCGGCATCCACAGATATGCAGCTAATAAATTCACTTCTGTCTGATAAAATCATAGTCGCTAATAAAGGTGTTTATTTAATGACGAGAATATACGTCACGGCTGTCACAATATTGACAGGTGTTACTAAATTGTCAATTAATAAAAATTCATTTGTAACGTCAATATTTAAATTAATATAACTAACGAAAAATCAGCATGATAAATGACATTAACCATTAAATTTACTTATCATTGGCTGTGTTTGATAGTTCAAGTGAATCTAATGGCTGAGTAACGTCTCACATATTAATCCCAACCAATATAAGGCTAGAACGCTGATACACCAGAGAAAAGTAGGGTTAATGGCTTAAATTATGGGGGAGTGTCAAAGTTATAAAATAGATTGACTAAGCGAGTTACACAGAAATGATATCTATCTCTCAAAATCGAGACTGTGATTCGATTGGCTATTAATAATTAAAACAGGAAGTTCGAATAATTAATGAACAGGGAATGAGTTGTCTTTTATAAAATACTGGGATGAAGGTCTAACAATTTACTTTCAATATTGAATGAAAAAGTTGACCCGTATTATCACTGCCATTGAAGTACCGCATAAAGTTGCAGATATTTACGTACTAATTGATGATTTCCTGACCGTTTTAACGGGTGGCCAAATTTAATAAAACAGGGGCTAATTTTAAAGTTAATATTCAAATCAGCGGCAAATTGAGACTCGCTCTCTCTTAGGGTGATGCCTTGTTGGCTGTATTCAGTTATCGCGTCTGGGAGTTCTCCCATCCACCAATGCAATAGTTCACCGCTGTTTTTACTTCGGGTTATCCAATGGTCGGAGACAATGATCAAAACGTCATTGGGTTGGATTGCAAATCCATACTCTGATTGCCAGTTATGAATGTCCAACATCAACTTTCTACGACAAGTTTTTCCCGCGCTCACCATGTGGTGGCTGATCATCCAAACTGTTCCTATTTCAGAGGAGATTCGGAAGTGTCTAGGGGTTTCACCAGAAGAAAGCATTTCGAGCGGGCTGATGTTGCTTGCATGATTAAAGCTAACGAAGGTGTGCTCCATTCGTCGAGCAAAAGCTTTTCCTATATGGTGCTCACTGATCCCTTGATTGTGTACCGTAGGATAGTGGCGTTCACAAAGCTTTAGGCAATCGTCTTGAAACTGGTTGACGCTTTTAATCACTAGATCTAATAACAATGAAGTCCCTTATACACAGTTACTATCTTATTGATGGGCAATAGTACGGTAATTGCAGTGCCATTACCTATCGTCAAAGTGCCAGTTCATGATCCCTCTATCAAAATTAGCCATTGCAGAGCGTTTTTATGGATAGCACTGGCGCTCTACGGGTCTGTAATCTAAATTATGAGAAATAATAGTGAGTTAGCAGGCTCATGGTGACTTAGTAAAGTTATCGATAGTTAACCTAATCTTAGTCAGCTAATCACAATTGTTCTACTTACTCTTTATTTGGACACATTCATGACCATTCAATTAGATTCGAAACAAAAGTCTGAGCTCACTCATACATTACAAAAGTACCTGCAAGATGAACTCGATGTAGATCTTGGTCAGTTCGACACGGAATTCTTGGTCGACTTCATTAGTAAAAAGTTTGGTGCGGTTTACTACAACAAGGGGATAGAAGATGCTCAGAAAGTCATGGAACGAAAAATGTTAGATATCTCAGATGAGCTCTATGAAATTGAACAAATCGTTGAAATATAGACACAGCAAGCGATTGTTCGACAAAGAAATTTGTCAATAAAGCAACTTGTTCAAAAATTTTGAATAACTTGTTTAATTTGAAATGATGTAACTAATGTAAAGCTTGGTAAATAATATGTTACACAAACTTAGTGTAGGGTACGCTTTTCAAAATTACACGACTCGTTAACATTCGGAACAGATGCATGGACAACAACGTTAAAAATTACAATCCCTTAGCAAGAGCAATGCATTGGATTTCAGCACTCGCAATATTTGGCTTATTTGGTGTAGGCCTATGGATGGTTGATCTTTCATACTACAGCGAGTGGTACAAAACAGCGCCAGACTACCACCGTTCGGTAGGCATTCTTTTGGCTACAGTTACTGTTCTCCGTTTGCTTTGGAAACTAGTTACCGCGTCACCTAAGGTGGAAGGCAAAAGTTATGAAGTTGCAGCCGCTAAGATAGCGCACGGCTTTATGTACATTAACCTAGCGGTTTTATTTATTTCAGGTTATTTGATTTCAACATCAGATGGCCGTGGGATCGACGTGTTTAATTGGTTCACTGTTCCAAGTATGGGTGAGCTATTTGAAAACCAATCGGATCTCGCAGGAACGATTCACTACTATGCTGCATGGGTACTGATCATTATGGCATCAGTGCACGCCTTAGCGGCGATAAAACACCACGTTATCGACAAAGACGATACGCTACGAAAAATGATAGGAGCTTCAAAATGAAAAAGTCAATTATCGCTACAGGATTAGCACTTGCTATGGCAATGCCTTTCGCTGCGAACGCCGCTGATTACGTGATTGATACAAAAGGTGCGCATGCTTCAGTTAACTTTAAAGTTAGCCACCTAGGTTACAGCTTTATCCAAGGTCGTTTTAACACGTTCTCAGGTGATTTCTCATTTGATGAAAGCAACGTTGAAGCGTCTAAAATAAACGTAACGGTTGATACTACAAGTCTTGACTCAAACCACGCAGAACGTGATAAGCACATCCGTAGCGGTGATTTCATCGATGCAAGCAAGTTTTCTGATGCTACATTCAACAGCACGAAAGTGGTTGATAAAGGTGACGGCAAACTTGAAGTAATGGGTGACCTTAAACTTCATGGCGTAACTAAGCCTATCGTTATCGAAGCTGAATTCATTGGTGCTGGTCAAGACCCATGGGGCGGTGAGCGTGCTGGTTTCGTTGGTACAACTCGTCTAGAGCTTGCTGACTTCAACATTCCAGTAATGGGCGCTTCAAGCTATGTAGATATGGATCTGCACGTTGAAGGTGTAAAGAAGTAATCTAGCTTTCTAGCTTTCTAGTTTTCTACCTCTCTGACAGGTATCAACATTTTTTAGAAACATCAAAAGTTTGGTCGATACTAACAAGGTCAGCAGTTAGCTAGTTGGCAATAGGGAAAGTAGCAAAACCGCTAGAAATAGAGAAAGGCGCAAAGTTTTCACTTTGCGCCTTTTTTATTGAGGTAAATGGCCACGCGTTTAGGTCTGTTTTGTGTCAAACCTTTTACTGCGTCTTAAGCCACCATTTACTTCTGCCAGTCAACGTTGCCATGACTGAGTTATCTAATTGAACTACTAATCCCTAATAGTTCAACTTACGATTAGTTAAGCCGTTTCTAGTTCAGCTTGAGGAACCACGTTTAGTCGGTCACCGTAGATTGGGCGTAGTGCTTGCATCACTTCAATGCGAGTTAACACACCGACCATTACGCCATTTTCTAACACTGGCAGCATATGTGGTTGGCTTACTTTCATCGCTTTTGCACGCTCTTCTAGAGAAAGAGAAGTCAGGCGAGTTGCGAAGCCCATGCTTGTAGTCGGGTACAGTTGTTCTTTGTCGATGCATAGGAACTCAGCAACGTCGACTAACTTGTCGTTTGCATCGATTGCGACAACGTCACGGCTCATAAGGTCTACGACTTTCTGACCTTTTGTCGGGATGTAATCTTGGCACCAAAGATCAACCATTACGTCGTGAACAGAGAAGATACCCACTAGACGACCTTCAACATCGCAAACAGGAGCGCTAACAAGTTGAGCGTCTAGAAGAGAGTCAATCGCGACTGATGTAGGCATTTCTACGCTCAGTGTAATTGGTTGAGTGTTCATGATTTGCTTGATAGTCGTTGCTGTGTTCATAGTGATTTCCTTAACTGACGTAATTTCTGTTGTTTGAGTAATTGCTGTAATTTTTGCTGCTTTCAGCTGCGGGCGACGGTAAATGCTCCAATTGGCTAAGCCGACCAATACTGAACCACCTACAATGTTGCCGATTGTCACTGGTATTAAGTTTGCGGTGACAAATTTCATGATGTTTAAGTCTGCGTACTGAGCAGGCGTTGCTCCGATTTGCATCCAAAAACTTTCTGGTGCGAATGTTTGAATCGTGATGCCTAGTGGAACCATGAACATATTCGCCACACAGTGTTCAAAGCCTGAGCTAACGAACATTGCAACAGGTAATACGGTCATCATTGCTTTGGTCATGGCGTTCGCAGAGCTGAACGTTAACCAAATCGCTAAACACACCAATAAGTTACAAAGCACACCCAAAGCAAAAGCTTGAACAGGGCTGTGGTGTAGCTTGTGTTGAGCAATGTTCAGAGCGTTTAAGCCCCATTGACCGCCATCCAGTTGATATAAGCCTGCTGCGCTTACCAAAGCCAATAGGAACATGGCACCGATGAAGTTACCGACGTAGACCTTGCCCCAGATAGACAGCATCTTAGTGAAGGTGATTTGCTTGTTAGCCCATGAAATGCTTGATAACACTGAACTGGTAAACAGCTCGCCACCGCAAATCACAATCAGGATTAACCCCATACTGAATGCAAGACCGCCGGCTAAACGACTCAATCCCCATCCAGCATCAGCGCTACCCGTGGTCACCGTGATGTAGAATAAAAAAGCAAGCCCGATGAATGCGCCAGCCATGATTGCCAAACTCAATGTCATGCTGCTGGTTTTATTTGCTTTGCTTAATGCAAACTTCTCGGCTTCCGCCATCATTTCTGTTGGCGAGAACAGTTGCTGATTTTCAGAAGTGCTGGTTGCCATATCCCCCCCTTGAACAATCCGTCATGTGTAATTCCTAGTGTTAATGACTTGGTTAATCCGTAATGGTTAATCAGTAATGTTTTGCAGGGCTCGTTTGTGTCCTGCCATTCCAGATTAGGGGGTTGAGGGGTAGAGGTAAAATTGATAATTTTTAGAAACCACATCAAAATTATTGATATAGATTTGGTTACGCGTAGAATGAAATTAATTGCTCATCGGCTTAATAAAAAACGAGCAGCAGGACATAAGTTATTAAAAGAATTAAGGATGAATTTTGCGTTATTCATTAAAGCAACTCGCGGTATTTGATGCAGTGGCGGATTCCGGGAGTGTTAGTCAGGCAGCAGACAAGTTGGCGTTGACTCAGTCAGCGACAAGTATGTCTCTTGCACAGTTGGAAAAAATGCTCGGCAGGCCTTTGTTTGAAAGGCAGGGCAAGCAAATGGCTCTTACTCATTGGGGTATGTGGCTAAGGCCTAAAGCGAAGCGTTTACTGCAAGATGCGCAGCAAATTGAGATGGGTTTTTATGAGCAGCATTTACTAAGTGGAGAGCTCAAACTCGGTGCAAGCCAAACACCAGCGGAACACCTTGTTCCTGACCTCATCAGTATTATTGATAACGACTTTCCTGAGATGCGAATCTCGCTCGGCGTACAAAGTACCGATGCGGTTATTGACGGCGTATTAGATTATCAATATGACTTGGGTGTTATCGAAGGTCGTTGTGATGACAACCGAGTTCACCAAGAAGTGTGGTGTACGGACCATTTAACGGTGGTTGCATCGGCTCATCACCCGTTTGCGAAGCGTGAACGAGTCAGTTTGGCACAATTAGAACAAGCAAAGTGGGTATTACGCGAACATGGTTCGGGTACTCGCAAAGTTTTTGATAGCTCTATTCACCATTTAATTGGCGATCTCGATGTTTGGCGAGAGTATGAACACGTTCCTGTTTTAAGAAGTTTGGTTGCAAACGGCCCATATTTAACGTGTTTACCTTATCTCGATGTCGAACAGTTTGTTGAGTCTGGTCAACTGGTCACATTAAATGTCCCTGAGCTTGAAATGGAAAGAACCTTGTCCTTTATTTGGCGTGCAGATATGTCTGAGAACCCACTTGCTGAGTGTATTAAGCGAGAAGGTAAGCGCATGATGAAAGGCAAACCATCGGTTCTGTAAGGTAGATTTGATAAAAGGCGAGGGGCTGTTGACCTTTCGTGGTTAAGTTTTGTTCGAGGTAAAATCGTTTTAGGCGCGGCGAAGAGTATGTAGCCTAGTCATTCTAAGCAAATATTCTTCAACAAAGCATAAAGCGATTTTAGCCGAACCCTTCGGGCAGCCCTTGTGGTTCATTTCTACTGCGTTATCGGCTTTTCATGTAGGCTAGCTACACGTCAAAGCCTCTGTCTTGTATAAATTTCCCACAAAGGCTGCAAAATCGACCTCGAAAGGCCAATAGACCCTGATAACTAATTGTGTTGGATAAGCGATTTCGGTCTCTATCTTGTGATAAATGTATGTTCGCATACATTATTAATGTGATCGCGATCGGCTAAAAAAGGGTGTTCTTCCCATAATATGCTTACTTGATTTTAAGTGAGGCTAAATCCGGTTGCGATGAATTACGTAATTAGGCTTTAGAAATAGTATGAGTACATTAGTCGCGATTTCATTAACAACAGGTATTTTGTCAGGTCTATGGGGATGGATTGCTATCTCTTTCGGCTTATTGTCATGGGCAGGTTTCTTAGGTTGCACCAGTTATTTTGCTTCGCCAACAGGCGGCGTAAAAGGACTAGCCGGTAGCTTATTGACTAACATGACAGGCGTATTCTGGGCAATGGTGATTATCGAAAGCTCAACCTTCGCAGGTTTAGAGATTTTAGGCTACATGATTACCGCTATTGTGGCTTTCTTTATGTGTATCCAAGCGAAACAAGCGTGGCTAGGTTATATTCCAGGAACCTTCATTGGTTGTTGTGCGACGTTTGCTGCAGGTGGCGATTGGCAACTTGTAGTACCATCTTTACTGCTTGGTGGTGTATTTGGATACTTGATGAAAGCAACGGGGCTATGGCTTCACGAGAAATCGACTCAATCTTCGGAAGTGGTTGAACAACACACTAAGCAAGCTAAGGCTTAATTCGTTAATCTAACCTTAATTCGTTAACCTAACCTCAGTTTAGTCACTGTAAACTCTTGCAAGATAACCCCCAATTAATTTGTATATCGATTTATACAGGCACACCACTTGGTGTGCCTTTTTTGGTTTTGGTTAAGCCAATCAATTAAAAAAATCATCTGCAGAAGAACCAATAGCATCTATCAATTAAAGCGCTTAGGTGTTCCCGTTTGCCATGGTGATGACACGTTTTAGCGTCCACCTTAATAACAAGGGAATACAGTCTTGTCCTTGATTCTCACAATGAGACACGATCGCTAAAGCCAGATCTGGTTTTGCGTGTTTCTTAAGAACTTTAGCCACGACTTTTTTTGCTGGGATAGGGTGATCGTAAGGAATCTTAACCATGTCTCTGAAAAAGTTCTCAAACCCATTCATATATAAGTAGTGCTCGATGTCTCTGTCAGGCAGTTCTGTGAGGCGATGTCGCTCTTGATCATTCCCAAGTTTAGATAGCACTGTTGCTGCATATTTTTTACCAGCCGCATCACCATCGGTGACGACATGCCAATCGATGCCAAACTCTTGCGCGACTTTGATCAATGCCTTAAGTCCTGATTGAGCGAACTCAATAATCTGAACGCCTTCCGCAGCAAGGTTATACCCACATTGGTTGGCTAACTCGTTAAACAACCATACTTCAGTCTCACCTTCTACTAATAACCAACAGCGAGCATACAGAGCACCTGAACGATGGAAACGAATATGAAAACCAATTCGACGAAGCTCATCTTTGCTAAAGTGGTTCATGTTGAGTTGGTTAGCGATGGTTTTATCGGACTGACGCACCAAACGACGAATCGATTGAAGTGGTACAGCAGCAAGTAGATCGCCACTGTTGGTGGTAAGGATTTTTTGCATGGGTAATTTCTGCATCAAGCTCCAAGCCCTTGCTAGGTGCGTTGGGTGCAGTCGACCCTCTGGATCTTCAAGGATCAAAAGAGGGCGCGCACATCGTCTTAAGTCTGTCGGCCCTTTGGCCTGTAGATAAGCGTTAAGTAAGCCCATGAATAACAGCCGAGTTTGTTTATTCTTGGTCTCCTCGACCAATTGATGAATGCTCTTGTCGTTCGCTCCAGCTGAGTACAGTAGCCCGTCACGCGGTTTTCTCGGATTCTTACGTGAGACACTCTTAAATGAGAAGTAGTGTTCTATTAAGCTTTGCATTGACTCAAGACTACTGCGCATTTCACCTTTATTAACATGTCCGGGTATCGCCATAAGACGGCGGCAGGTGTTGTCGATCCGCTTTTCTATTCTTGCCTGACGGCCATTGCCATTGCCGCCGTTTCCATTCGTGCCATGACCATTGGTAGTGTGATTATGTCCGTGCCCATGCCCGTTATTTGGATTGTTGTTCCCATTTCCGTTTGCATTGTTAGCGTGGCCGTTATTAGCGTGAACATTAGTCGGCAGGTGAGCATTGTGGTTGAGTGAATTTCCGTTGAAAGGGCGATCAAAGTGCCTTGCGTCTCGTAAACGGATCACAGGATGTAAGGTCATTAATTCTTGAGCGAGCTTTTCTGAGTGATGGAGTTTGAGCGGATTACCGTCTAAACCTAAGAATGCGTAGTTTGTGGTCGTTTCATATTGTTCTAATGTGGCACTGATTCGATAATAGATACGATAGACGCCAAATTCGTCTTGAACCCATATAGGTTTAAGCTTGCGATAACGACCAGCGTTGAGTTCGCTCTTGTCATTGGCTTTTAATGCGAGAACAATTTGAAGATGTTGAGACTGTGGATGTGAAACCGAGTAATCGACATGAAAATCAGTCATTTCGAAGTGATATGGCACACCGTCTGAGGGCAGAACGACGGAAAGGGCATCCAATAATGAAGACTTACCCCAGGTATTTTCACCAATAAGCGTGGTTAGCTCGTCAAACGCGAGTGACATGCGCTTGATACCTCGAAAGCCAGAAATCTCGATTCTTTCTAGTTGCATAGGCTTACTCCTAACGGAAGGCTCTGCTAATTGTTTGAAAGCTAACAGATATCTTTAATCATAATCGAAAAATACCAATCCGGTATGCTCACCTGTCACAAAACCCGTTGTTTATTTATACGGATCAAAATGGGATTTTTGATCTATCTCGAGAATTTTTTTGCAGTGCAGTTTCATAAAATTCACGATTCTGTCATGATTCTCGACCTAGTATGAAGGGACAAAGAGAGAAGAAAATATGACTAAAAAGAATAAGCCGACAAAAATAGTGTTGGCACACATCAACGACACCCACTCATACTTTGAACCAACCTCGTTACAGCTATCACTTAAAATGAACAACCACATCATTGAACCTTATGTCAGTACTGGTGGCTTTGCTCGAATTTCAACACGCTTTAAACAAATAGAACAAGATGCCCAGCGTCAGAAGCTTGGAACCCTGTTCCTACACGCTGGTGACTGCTTCCAGGGGACTTTGTACTTTTCTTTATTCAAGGGAAAAGCCAACGCCGATTTGTTGAATGCCCTTAATATAGATGCCATGACGCTCGGAAATCACGAGCTAGACATGGGTAATGAGCCCGTTGCGATTTTCGCTAAAAGAATCAAATTCCCACTGTTGGCCGGTAACTGGAATCTATCGAATGAGGATATCAATAAAACTCATACCTTAGCGGACAACGAAATTGTTAAGCCTTATCTGACTGAAACGCGAAGTGCTTCTTTTATAACGAAAGAGTTTGATGGCGAGAAGGTTGCAGTATTCGGCTTAAGCATCGACAAAATGGCAGGCATTGCCAATCCAGATATCGATACACCATTTGAAAATGCTTTAGAAACAGCAAAAGCGACCATTGAGCAGATTCATAAAGCTGGTATCAACAAGATTGTGTTACTTAGTCATCTTGGTTACGAAGCTGATTTAGAGTTAGCAGCCAACGTAACAGGTATTGGCGTCATTGTTGGTGGCCATAGTCATCGCTTACAAGGTGATTTCTCTGATATCGGCTTAGTTAAAGATGATGATTACGGCGTGAAAGTCGGTGACACCTATGTTGTGCAAGCGGGTTTCCACGCCATGAGCCTAGGACACTGCGAAATCGAGTTCGATGCTGAAGGCAAAGTGACGCACTTTAACGGTAAGAACGAACTGCTGTTAGGCCGTCGACTGTTTATAGACGCGAAATTGAGTGAAGTAGGGCAAGACGATGCCCACGACATGGCATGTGAGTTTTTAAATAATCATCCTAATATTGCAGTGTGTAAGAAAGATCCTGAGCTGCAGAGCATTCTGACGGATAAATACCAGCCGCGAGTACGAAAGCTTCAGCAACAAGTTATTGCTCATGCCGATACAAAACTGCGCCACATACGCATCCCGGACGAGAAAGGCCCGAGCCAACTAGCGCCCTTGGTTGCTCAATCATTTCACTACCTAATGAACAAAAAAGGGCATCAGGTTGAATTTGCCATTCACAACGCAGGTGGTGTTAGAAATTCACTGAATAGCGGCGATGTCTCTGTTGCCGATATTGCCGGAAAACTACTACCGTTTGCCGTACCCATTGGTGTGTATGAAGTAAAAGGTGAAACGATCACAGGCATGCTTGAAGGTGCAATCAACAATGCATTGGATAATGGCGTTGTAGGGACAGGTTCAGGCAGCTTTCCTTATACGCATAACCTGAGGTTTTGTTACCACAAAGAAGCGCCTTTAGGGCACAGGATTCACCATCTAGAAATCCACTCTGATGAATCGGGTTGGCAGACTGTTTCTCGCAACCGTATTTACCGAGGCGCGTCGTCAGCCTATACCATGAAAGGAAAAGAGGGCTATAACGCCGTCTTGGATATGATAGGTGATGGCATGGTCACGACCGACTCAATGGCAGACTGTTTCATCGAGTTTCTACAAGACCACCCAGAGTCACTGCAATACAACGAGCCGTTGAATTGTTTGGAGTGTTTTAGATAGTCACAGGTAATACTTGTGATTGGTGTTATTAGTTTCGTCTATTTATAAATTTGGCATTGTTTATGCTTTATTCCTGCAGGTCGCCTTCTTGTGGAGATAAGCATGGATAAGAAAGATTGGTTAGATGCGGTAGCAGTGGTTGGTTGGGTATCGGTTTGGTCCGCGTTAGTGTACTTGGTACCCGCTGCAGGTTTATAACGTAGCGTGCCTTTAAGTTAACTGTAAGACAAAGCGCGTACAAGACTCATTCGTTATTTGTATCATGAGTAACGGTATTAGGGGTTAACCCTCTCAGTAGTATTCTCAGAATCAATACGAATGTCGTTTTGACAAGCCTATAGAAATAAATGAGGAGCGTTTTGCTCCTTTTTTATTTATTTCCGAAAATTTTTCTAGACGAAACAAAGATAGAGGAATATTATCCACGCGTTTGGGGAGTAGTTAGCGCAAGTTTACATATCGTCATCTCGTTAGGCCAAGAGTCTATCCGGTATGTAAAGGTGAAATCCCATATTTCACTTCAACGAGACCAACGCAATCACAATCAAGATCCATCGTGGAACTTGATAGTTTTGTTTGCGGAAGGTCTTTGTACAGTTCTTCCGCCCGGAGGAATAATGAACTCAACTCAATCTCTATTATCTACAAATAGTGAATCCTTTTTTTCATCGCCAATCATGACGACTTATGCGGGCTTTTTCCTGCTGACAGTCATTCTCGTCTCTATTGATATCTATCAGACTCGTGGTGGTAGTGTAACCATCAAGAAAGCGGCAATTTGGAGCGTTTTCTGGTTTGTGCTCGCGTTTTTATTTGCTGGTTCCATTTACCTTTTTTGGGACATCTATGCGCCGAATAGTGAATACACAGCCCAAAAAGCAACCGTGTCATTCATTACCGGTTACTTGCTAGAAAAATCATTGAGCGTGGACAACTTGTTTGTTTTCGCGATGATCTTTGCCCAGTACCAAGTTCCTGAACATCTAAGACCTCGTGCGCTTCTTTGGGGTGTCATTGGTGCATTGGTGCTTCGTGCAATTATGATCGCATTAGGTGCTCAGCTATTGGCTGAATACCATTGGGTGCTTTATGTATTTGCTGCATTCCTAATTGGTACGGGTATTAAACTAGCGCTAGACAAGGGCGAAGAGGAGAGTGTGAATACGCTACCTGAGAAGTTACTTCGTAAAGTGATGCCAGTGACAGAAGACTTCCATGGTCCAGCGTTGATGATCAAGCAAGGCACTAAATGGGTACTCACGCCAATGATGTTGGTGATTGGTGCCATTGCGGTTATGGATGTGATGTTTGCACTGGATTCTATTCCTGCAATTTTCGCCGTTACGCGAGAGCCATTCTTAGTACTGGCTGCAAACGTATTTGCATTGCTTGGCCTTCGTTCTTTGTACTTTGTTCTGCAAGGCATGATGGATAAGTTCATCTACTTGAAGCCTGCACTGGCATTCATCATGGTGTTTATTGGTGTGAAAATGCTATTGGTTGACAGTGAGTGGGCTATCCCAACGTATTGGTCGCTAGCTGTTCTGATTTCTACTATGACGATTGCGGTTATAGCGTCGATTTATGCGAAGAAGCCAGACATTGAACAAGTAAATTAAAACAAAAATAACTTATCGAAAACTCGATAAGGATTAGGTGGTCAATGAAGCTTGAAATTTATTTATGTAAATTTTTTGTGACATTGACCACTGTTGTTTGAGGGTTATTTGTACTAAATGCATGATTTAGGCACTGTTGTGAATTTTTACTCATCAAGCGTGAATATGTATTTCGAGGTGTTGTTAATGGATTGTTTTATTAGAAAAACTAATCTGAATTTCTAATTTTAGTCATTTTTTAACCTGCAAAAGATCACCTATTATTCTTGTCATCAGAACGAACCACATAAACAAATTTATAGAGAGGCAATCATGGCTCAAGCAATGCAAATGAATACTATCGCTGTTCCTAACTCTATGGATAAGAAGACCTACTCGGTTAACATCAAAGGATTGATTGCACACATTTTCGATATTCTTTTCGTAGACAACTCTCCACGTAGTTACTACGCAAGCGACCTATCTGGTCACATGCAACGCGATATCGGTATCAACCGTTAATCTCTGCGTTAACATGTAAAAATATAGAATTTAAAAAACGCCAGCTGCTAAAGCTGGCGTTTTTGTATCTGAAAGAAACTGTGTATCTAAAACAAGCTGTCTATCTGAAATAAACTAAGCATCTGAAATAAACCCAGCACCTGAAAGAAACTCATCATCTGAAAGAAATACTTAGGCATAACGGTCTGTATTTGAGCGCCAGTAAATTCGCTTTGTACAAGGATCATGGTATGTCACACGCCACACGCAATTCATCATTGATTAAACTCTGTTTACTTGCCTTGCCAATCGGCGCCCATTCTTCTGTGTCGTTTGCACAAACGTGGAGTAACGAAGGCCAGCCTGCTCAGGTTATTGAGCTGTTTACCTCTGAAGGTTGTTCTAGTTGTCCGCCTGCTGACACGTACCTCAGTACTTTTGCAGATCATCCAAAACTTTGGACCGAGGTTATACCGCTTGCTTATCACGTAGACTACTGGGACTACTTAGGCTGGGGAGACAAGTTCGCCAGCAAAGCATTCAGTCAGAAGCAGCGTTTATACAAAGCTTATGGGGTAACAAGTGGCGTTTATACTCCGGGCTTTGTTGTCGATGGAAAAGAGTGGCGTGGTTACTTTAATTGGCTAGACAGAACGTTGCCTTCGCTCCAACAACAAGCTAATCCCAAATTAACAGTGAACCATAAAGGCGATACGTTCAACGTGAGTTACGAAGGCAAAGGGGATTATGTCGCTCATATTGCCTTGTTGGCGATGAACGAAGTCACCAGCGTTAAAGCGGGCGAGAACAGAGGTAAGAAACTTAAGCACGATTTTGTCGTGGTTTACGACGGCTATCAACGTGGTGAGTCTGATTGGCAATTCAATATCGATTTCTCCCCGTTAGTCGCCACGCCAGATGCTGTAGCCGTGTGGTTAACTGAGCTCAACTCGTACACGCCAGAGCAAACGGTAGCAGGGGGGCTTAACTAAATTTGCGATAACTTGATATCTGGATGTGTTTTAGAGGGGCTTAATCGCTGAAACACGGGAGAAAGGGGCGATTTAGTTACGTAATACTGCTGAAATACGTTAATATAGCGCGCTATTATTTTAGCTTTGAGTTCCTGCAATTAATGACTAACACCACAACACCAACCAACTTCTCTGATCTTGGCTTAATCTCTCCTTTGATGGCTCGCTTAACAGAGCTTGAATACCAACAGCCAACGCCTATCCAAGCGCAAGTTATTCCAAGTGTGTTAGCAGGACGCGACCTAATTGCAGGTGCAAATACGGGTTCAGGTAAAACTGCAGCATTTGCACTGCCGCTGTTACAACAAATCCATGAAGATGCACCTTTAGACCGCAGAGCAGGCAAAGGTAACTTTGTGTCTGGTCTCATCTTAGTTCCTACTCGTGAACTTGCTAAGCAAGTGGCTGACAGCGTTAAGTCTTACGCAGTACACTTCAATGGTGCGATCAAAACGGTTTGTGTATTTGGTGGTGTATCGGTAAACACTCAGATGCAAGCGCTACGTGGCGGCACTGATATCTTGGTGGCAACACCGGGGCGTTTGCTGGATCTGATCTCAAGCAACGCTATCAAGCTCGATAAAGTAAAAACGTTAGTGCTTGATGAAGCTGACCGAATGTTAAGCCTTGGTTTTACAGAAGAACTAGACGCGATCTTGAAACTTCTGCCAAGCAAAAAACAAACCTTGTTGTTCTCTGCGACTTTCCCCGAGCAAGTTAAAACGCTGACTCACGAACTACTGAATGATCCAATTGAGGTTCAACTTCAAAGTGCTAATGCGAGCACATTGGTTCAGCGTGTATTCGAAGTAGAAAAAGGTCGTAAGACCGCATTGTTAGCGCACCTGATTCAACAGCACGAATGGCGCCAAGCTCTTATCTTCGTAAACGCGAAAAACAGCTGTGAGCACCTTGCAGACAAGCTTTACAAGCGCGGTATCATCGCAGAAGTATTCCACGGCGATAAAGGGCAGGGTTCACGTACTCGTATTCTTGAAGATTTTAAATCTGGCGAGATTGACGTTCTTATCGCGACAGACATCGCGGCACGTGGTCTGGATATCGAAAAGCTACCAGTAGTAATCAACTTTGACTTACCGCGTAGCCCATCAGACTACATGCACCGTATCGGCCGAAGTGGTCGTGCAGGCGAGGTTGGTCTTGCACTATCTCTGATCGATCACGAAGATTACCATCACTTCACAATCATTGAGAAGAAGAACAAAATCCGTCTTGAGCGTGAGCAAATTGAAGGTTTTGAAGTGGATGAAGAAGCTACGGCTGAACTTGTTGCTGCATTAAAACCCGTTGCGCCACCGGCTGGCACAGGAAAAAAGAAAAAGAAGAAAGCACCTAAAAACCAAGATGTTTGGTTGAGAAATAACTGATATTGAGTCAGTAAAAAATAGAATTTCTAAAGGCGCTTAATTGCGCCTTTTTTGCGTCTGTAGTGAGGGGATTTGAGTCGTTAATAAACGACTGTTGCAGTGTTAAACAACCAGATAAGCGGCTCGAAGGATAGCGTCCTCCATAAGAGATTCAGCGATTCAACGCTTTGCTCATAACCTGTTCGGGTTTTGAGCAATTGGGTAACCGCGTGAAGACCTCGATTAAACCATTAGTGCTGGCCACTTCATTTTTCCTGTTTACCCAATACTCTTCTAGTGCTGCTGAATTTGAGGTTAAAGGGGTTAATAAAACTCTCACCGACAATGTAGAATTATATTTAGAACCTTTAGCCGATGTTCCCGTCTCACAGTTGTCAAAAAAAAAGATAGCAAAACGTATCGAAAACGCACTCAACCCTTATGGATACTATCATCCTCAATTAGATATCGAACTTAATGATTCTGATAAAGTGATCATTAACGTCGATTCTGGTCCTGTCATGCGCATCGCAGAATCGATAGTAAAAATTACAGGTGCAGCTAGTTTAGATGCGGAGTTCATCAATATACTCAATCAAAGCAAGTTAGGCTCAGGTTTAACTTTGTCTCACCAAGAATACGACCAAACTAAGCGTGCGATTTTCTCTTTAGCAAAGCGGAAAGGTTATTTTGACGGTAGGTTTATCGAGTCAAAGATTGAGGTTATTCCTAGCGAGAACATCGCGAATATACACTTGTATTTTGCAAGTGGTCCACGCTACAAGTTCGGTTCTATAAGTATTCCTGATGATGGGGTTGAGCCTACTCGTATCGAGAAAATACCTACCTTTAAAAAAGGTGATGACTTTGACACCATCAAGTTAGGTGAACTGCAATCTGACTTGTCTGACACTCTATGGTTTCGCAGCGTCGTTGTGCACAGTGAGTTCAACCACCTTGATAACAGTCTGGAAGTCCCAATTGAAATCATCGCGGAGCCAAGCTCGCGTGATATTGTTCAAGTTGGTGGTGGTTATTCTACCGATCTCGGATTTCGAGCCTCTCTGAACTGGTTAAAACCTTGGTACAACCGAAGGGGACACAGTTTTGAAACTCAAACGTATTTGTCTGAACAAGAGCAGTCGCTTCAATTGGGGTATAAGATCCCGACGGTAAAGGTAACGACCGATTACTTTGGTATTCAGTTTGAATCGAAACGTATTGATCATCGAGACACAAAAAGCTTTTCAAACGATCTTAAGTTTGAACGTTACTGGCAACTAGACAGCGATTGGCAAAGTACTATTTACGTCAAATACTTGCACGAGCAGTACCGTCAGGCCTCTGAAGAAGAGCAATCTCAATTGTTCTTACCTGGAATCAGCTTTTCTCAGGTTGATCGTAAGAATGATCAATTGGAGCTTAATCATCGACACATCTATTCTATTGAGTATTCTGACCCTAGTCTGTTCTCTGATTCAAGGCTATTACGGTTGGAAGGAAACAGTGTAGTTTCGTGGGATATTAGTGATGAGCAAAAGCTTCATTTCCGTTCTAACGTCGGCATTAATATCGCAAGATCATTATCGGATGTGCCTTCCTCGCTTCGTTATTTTGCTGGTGGAGACGGCAACTTGCGGGGCTATGGTTATGAATCGATTTCTCCTAGAGACGAGAATGGCGAATTAACGGGGGCACGTTATATGTTAACGGCTGGAATCGAGTATCAGCATCAAGTCTATCGTTCAATTTGGTTGGGTGCCTTTCTTGATGCGGGAGATGCATTTGATCAACAAGCATATTGGAAGCGTGGCACGGGAGTGAGCTTGATTTGGAACTCACAGCTTATGCCAGTTAAACTCGATTTTGCCTATGGTCTGGATGCGCCCGAAGGTGATGAATTCCGTATCCATTTTTCTCTAGGCACTCAGTTTTAATATTTATGGGTCTCAGGGAGGGTTTGATCCATCTAATGGGATTCTAGGAAATCAAGCAAGCGTAATAACCTTTGTGCTTAAATAAACATAAAGGTAAATACGATGAAAAAAGTACGATTTGGCGTCTTTGGTAATATGGGACCTGAAGCTGATGCGTTATTCCAAGATATCGTTGCTAAGAAAGAGATCGAGCATGGTGCGCTAAAAGACCAAGATCATATGGCCATGATTGTGGTTAAAAATTCAGATATTCCGGACCGCTCTGAAGCAATTAACGAAGGCGGCACCGACCCTGTTCCAGAGCTGATTGAGTCAGCGTGCATTTTAGAACATGCCAATGTTCAATTTGGCGTGATGACCTGCAATACCGCTCATTACTTCAGACCTGAAGTTCAAAAACATACCAATGTTTATATTGTCGATATGCTTCAAACCACGGTTGATCAGATCAAAGAAGATAATCCGGAAGCAATTGTTGGTATTCTGTGTACCAATGGTACTTACAACTCGGGAATCTATGACCGTTACTTAACTGACGCCAATCTGGTGTTTGTTAAGCCAGATGCCTTTGAGCAAGAGCATAACGTACATAGCGCTATCTATGGTGAAGTGACGGGTGAGATGACAGAGTGTGGTCAAGCGATTCGTAAAACAAACGGTATTAAAGCCGGTCAGTTTGACCATAATGCAGCTCTACTTTCGATTGCTGTACAAAGTATCGTTGATAAAGGGGTAAATACCGTGATTTTAGGGTGTACTGAACTTCCTCTTGTTAGAAAACAGCTTGCAAGTGCATTTCCAACTATCAAACTTATTGACCCAATGGAAGCGGTGGCTGAGCGTGTTGTAGATATCTATCGACTAGCAGAACAGTATGTCGAACGTGACCATCTTGATTACGACATTAGTGATGTTGAATCTATTTACACAACGTTAGATATGGTTAACTACGTAGCCAAGAGAGCGATGACTCGTCGTTTATAAACTGAGATCTGCTTGCCTGAAACATAAATAAACCGCGAATCACGCGGTTTTTATGTTTTGAAGATTGATGAATTACAAAGAATTGCAGACAAATAAGGACTTTATGATTCTGACACACTCACGGGCATTAGTATTAAAGCTCAAACTCGCCGTTTATTTTGCGGAACAACCAATCCGGCAACGTATTCCATGAACTGTAATCAGGGTTCTTAGTCTGTTTTTGTTCCCCTGAAACCCAAGTAGTCTCACCTGATTGGGCACGTGACACCTCCCAGAACAATTCCTCTTTCTGACGCGTTAAGTAGTGTGTCACTTGCTTCGCAAATTCTTCATTGTCAATCAACACACCAAACTCAACGTTCAGAAAGTCTGATCTTGGGTCAAAGTTAGAAGAACCAATGTAGGTAAAACGGTCATCTAAAATTACTGTCTTGTTGTGGTAGTAGGTATCAACATGAAAGTAGTGATCATCATTGATAGCTTGGCTTTTGTACTCATAGATACTTACGCCTTTGTCGAGTAAAGTCTCACGGTGTTTTTCGTAATACGCTGGTACAAAGCCTGAATCATTGGAAGCCGATGAGTTGGTCAGTAAAGTGACTTCGGCTTGGTTCTCTCTGAGCGCATCGACAAACACAAACTGATTATCGCTTGGCACCGTATAAGGCGTAGAAATTATAGCCTTAGTTGGCGTCGCTACTTTTTGCTTTATTAAGTGCTCTGTACGTTGACGAAAGTAAGGCTTGTTGTCATTGAGCTTCTCCAGTGAATCAAATACTGGCGTGACAGAGGCCGAAATGAACTTCGGTTGGTTTAAGCTCTTTATCTGCCTTTCGACTTCAGACGTGATCAACGCTTTATTCTTCTCGCCTTTATTTAACGCTTTGGTGAACGCTTGGTATTGCTCTTTCTCTTTGATTTTAATGCGCTCTTGAATGGGCACCACATGCTCACTGTTCCACAGCGCTTGGTAATTTCGGTCGAACGCAGCAATCACGTCGCCTTTAAATAGCACATCCATATCAAAGAAGTTGGCGCGTTCACTGTAGCCAAAGTAGTCATCACCGATGTTGCGCCCACCGAGGATCATCGATTGGTGGTCAACATTGAAGTATTTCTCATGCAGTCGGTTATCTAACTGTTTTTGGTGAGTCGAGAAGTTAAACGCGCGTCCTATCCAGCCTGCTTTACGTGACTCAAAAGGGTTGAACAGTCGAATCTCAATATTGGAGTGTGAGTCCAACTCCGCAAGCCATTTGTCATTGAATACCAGTAAGTCGTCTAGCGTCAGGCGCACAGCCACATCGCGATCAGCGGCGTGTTTTAGCTCGTTTAACAGCATCAGGCCCAGAGTGTCGTTTTCCCAAGAGAAGTAGGTCATATCTACGGAATGTTGGGCTTGGCGAACCAGATCAATGCGGCGCGCAAAGGCTTCAGGCGCACTCGGGATCAAATAGACTTCGGCTTGATGTTCTGTGCTTTGCCAGTTAGCTTCGAAGTCAGGTTCAACATCGGGGTAAGGTTGGGCACATCCTGTGACCAAAGCAATCAACATTATTGTGCATGCTGTTTTTAGTTTGCTAAGTGTCATAACTAACCTGCGTTTAAACATAAAATTTGGATATAGAAACGGCCAGCGAGCTGGCCGTTAAAGTAGGAGGGGTGCTGAATATGTTTAGTTAAGGTACCAGTCCCAAGGCATAAGACCTTGCTCTGCTAGACCCGTTAAGCGACCTTCACGAAGCTTAGGATCAACACCTGGGTTTGTGACATAGTCCCAGTCGAAGGTAATACTGTTTTCGCTGAATCCTGCACCATCAATTACAAGCACATTGTCGGCTGCATCGCTGTACTGGTAGCTCTGGAACAATTCATCGCTAAACCAAAGACGCGACATTTCGTTCATCAATGTCTTCTCATTGCTTGTCGGGTGAATATCACTACCGTCAAAGCGTATAGCTTTGTTGAACATAAATGGCAGTTCTGAACCGTTACATGCACCGCTGATGCAACCAATCGTTTTGAATAGATCAATGATTGACAGTTGGTCGTATTCGCCCGTTTCTTCATTTAGACCTGTTTTAAAGTTCCACATGTTAAAGCTTGGTTTGTGCTCAAAGTGGTATAGCGTTGCTTCTACTTTGCTATTTGCTGCCATATAACGAGCAGGGCCATTGAACAAGGTGTCATTTAGCAGGGTTTTAAATTGCGTCATGTTGTCAAGAGCACCACCTATGTCAGCTTCTGAGTTAGGGTAGAAATCCGTTAGAGCCAGAATATCTTGGGTTTGTTGGTGGCTAGTGATATCAACAATGTCGACCAAGCAACCTACGGTACCCGTAATGTCACTGGTATCAATGCATCCAGTCATTTCAAGTAGATCACCTTCTAGCTTGGCACCATAAAATAAACCCGTTACTGCGCTGTAAGCACTGCTTGGCAATGCAAGATCTGCTGAAGCTTCATCACTTGCTTGCTCAGATAGTTTTTGCTGCAGAAGAACGATGTTGTTTTCATCTTCTAACCAGTTAACCATAGCTAGAGCTAGCTTTGCTGGATCTTCATTAGTAAGCAGTTCAGGTTCATCATCTGTTAATAACTCGATGACCGTCGGAATTAAGAACGTAGTGGTAAAGAGCATGCCAAAGCTGTTCGCTTCATGTGCATTTTCACCTAGGACAGTTGGTACTGATAAGCCTGCTTGCGTTGGTGATTCTGCTGATTCGCTACAGCTACCAAGGATACTAGTTTTTTCACACAATATGTATGGAGCAAAAGGCATCAGGTTTGACATTGGCGTCTCATCTGCTGTTGGGCTCAGAATTGGGATTTGCAAAGAACCTAGCAACCAATTTTTTAGCTGTTCAATTCCATCCATAGCTGTCTCTTGCGACGCCATGATCTCGTCGATCGAAGTGTCTACATCAAAGTTATTGTTGCGGTCCTTAGCCACGTCATAGCTAGAATACTCAAAGCCATACGGGTTGCTTTGCATGATGGCACGTTGGAAATATTGACCTGCGATATTGTCATCTTGTTGCAAGAAACCAATAGACATAGCACCTGAGCCTTGACCCATAACGGTTACGTTTTGAGCATTACCACCGAAGTCAGCGATATTGTTATGTACCCACTCTAAGGCGCGCTTCTGGTCACCTAGGCCATAGTTGCCATCTTCGTTCGCGCCTTTAATCCATTGAGTACCTAACTGACCAAGACGGTAGTTCAAGCTTACATAGATGAAAGGCTTACCATCGTCGCTTCCTTGAGCAACTACGGTATCACCCTGCACAAGTGCTTCAGAACCTGAGCCATATTCAAAGTCACCACCGTGGATGAATACATAAACCGGTAGATCTGCATCAGTATCTACGCCTACTGGTCGCCAAATGTTAAGGTTCAAACAGTCTTCAGATTGTGTCTGTGAAACGTTCTTCAATTGAGGACATGCATTACCAAACGCAGTCGCATCAATGTCGCTCCCAAGATCAACAATGTTACTTTGCTCAAAGCGCTCTGCTTCGGCAAATTTAATGCCTTTAAAAGCCTCTACAGAAGCTAGCTTATCGTCTTCGGTATTCGACGTAATTACCAGCTCTTCTTTGGTCGCTTTGATACTTGCGTCGCCGATTTGAGTAGTAAAGGTTTCCGCAGGGGCAGGTATGAGAGGTTCAGGTTTGTCAGGGAAAGGAACCGTTGGCTGGCTCTCGTCGCCGCAACCTATAAGGGCTGAAGCAATAGTCAACGTAATAAGAGAGCGATATGCAATAGTCATAAAAAATGTGTCCACAATAGAATTCGGTAAAATAACGAACCGCGCATCGATACCGTCAAACCTGTAGATCCATAAGGTGATGGCTCCGTCTTTGGAGCATTTGACGTTGTGTTTCTTCGTGTGTTATCTACTTGATAACCAACGTTGGCGCGTTTTCATTTGTATGATGTCGAACTAATACAACGTAGGTTCACATCAGAAATTTGGTTAGATTTAGTCTAGAAGCGGTACCCGAGATTTAATGTCAGTGCATCGCGCGTTTCGCCTTTGTTGTACAAAACGGTTAAGTTGTAATTTTTACCGATTTGCTTGTTGAAACCCGTTAGGAGAGCCCATTCGTTTAGCTCGACACCAACGTCATAATCAAATTCAATATCACCGGTTTTTACAGTACCTTGCATGCGTGAATCTAAACCTTGGTATTCCGCACCTACGAAAAATTGAGCGCGATAATCGACTAATTGATAACCCAGCATTGGTTGAACTGTAACAATGCCTTCTCCCCAATCGTCTAATCCTTTTAGGCGTGTTTGCGAGTAAGTGCCGGTAACTGAGGCAAAAAATTCTTTGTAACCAACAGATAACGTTGTACCCAGACCTCGGAGATCATATTCAAGGTGAAGTGGAACGTTTAAGCGACCGCTGTTACACAGTGCAGATACACCTTCACAAAGTTTGTCGCCCAATCCTGGTAGTTTGTCGTTAAGTTTATCTTTGAGAAATTGCCCAGCTTCCCCTGTATAAGACGCGTCGACATTTGCATCGACATTAACCTTTCCTATGTATCCGAAAACATTCCAAAACGGTAGGATATTTACGTCACCTCGGATAGATAAACTCTCTGCATTGACGATGCCCACACTGTCGTCGGGATCGAACAAATCGTTTAAACGAACACCCCCGATAGTGAAATCGTTGAAGGGAACATTCATGTCTTGGTTTCGGTAAGCAACAGAAACACCGAATGGAAGCGGCATATCGATGCCTTTGCGGCGCACCATGTCACCCATTAATGGAAAGATGCGGTCCAGCTTTACGCTCGCTTCTTGCATTCTTGGGTCTGAGACTTCCTGAAGTCTTGCTTCATTTAGAACTTGTACGCCGTTGTCATCTGCGTATAGCGCGACTGGTTCTACCAAACTAGTCATCTTCATCGGTTTATTCTTCGTTGTGCCGACGACTTCTGTTGTTTTGCGTGCAATAACGAGCTTGCCAGACTCCAATGTGTTGAACTCAATCTCTTGGTTGTAGCTTTCTACCTTGTAGATATGGTGTGTAAAAGGCTTGTCATTGGTGATCAACATTCGCTTTGGTTCACCGTCGACCAATTCGATATCGACATTCAAGAATCGGAAATACGCGATATCTTGAGGTAAGCCATACTTCGAATAATCAAAGCTAATGATGACTTTGTTGTCGTCGATTTCTTGCACGCGCACTGAAGAAGAATCAAAGCTTTCGGCATAGTCACGTAAGCGATATTCAGTACGAGTGAAAGCTTCTATTTCATCCAGTAGATCATCGTTATCGTCCAGTTCTTCTGGGTTATATTTTATACGTAGGTCTATGTTGCCCTTGCTGTCGGTGTTTTTAACTAGGTAGACGCTTGAGTCACGAATTTCATCACCGACTTGAAGAGTACGACGCGCATGTTCGACTAAGTGCTCACCTTGAACCAATGAGCTGATTGCTAGTTTTGGTAAGTCGTGGCTGATGCCATATTTGTCAAACAGGGCACGTCCTTTTTCCATGGCTTCGCTGTAAGTTTTAGTTTCTTCTGCGGCTGAAGCTAAAGAGGGTGTTGTAAGTAGCAGGGCGCTCGCTAATACAGAAAGAGTATGGGTCTTACAGGCGCTAGTGCGTATTTCAAAAAAACTCATGACGGTTTCCACTCTGAGTAGCCTCAAACCTTCGAGACTCAAACAGTCGATGTTGTACTGAACCTCGTGTTCAGTTTGTTATGTATGTATCCATAAGGATTTCCAGTGTGAATGTCGCGTTTAAAAATGCATTGCGCCAATCAATGATAGGATTCTAAGGTGAGGGTGGAAATGTCGTTAATCGCGTTTGATGGACGCCATCCTCACTTAATTGTTTTTCAGTGGTATTATTTGCCAACTAATTGATTTTATAGCTTTAATATGATCATAAGGCAGGCAGGTAAACAGAAAGGAAAACGGCCTGCGAAGCAATATGCTTGGCAGGCCGTTACATTTTTATGAGGGAGTGCAGGCGTAATTTTAAACCGTCACTTTTACTCTGAATAGATCAGTAAATAGTTTCGCTATCATCAAAATGATTAAGATATTGACCAACATTAATAGTGGTGTTTCTATTTGATAGACTGGTGTCAGGTTGAGTGCACCAGATGTAAGAACCACCAATAAGTTAATACCCAATATTCGATGTACCATTAGTTTAGGTGTCGCGAAGACTTTCCATATCACCATGATATTAACGAAGTAGAATAGGGCAAGTTGCCAAAGCTCGGTCATCAAAGGCATCACGAAGATGTATTGAAGTAAGATCACTGAACCTGTACCAAGCACGCCGAAAAATGCATCTTTGATGATACTCGGTGGCATTGTAGGTACCATTGAAGAAAAAACGCCCGCAAGCATTGGAAAAATAAAGCCACCCGGCATTGGAAGATATATCCATATCAATAGCGAAGTTACGAACATCGACACACCTTGTAGGACCTTGCGTCCGTCTTCATTCAAATGTTGAACAAACGTACGATGAGCGCGATGCCAAGACACGTCTTTATTATCGCCCATTACATTGGGTTCACCTTCAATAAGTGATTGATCTGGTGTTAGTGTATTAAAGCTCTTCAAGTTGTTGGTAATAACGGCCCATTGAATACCCAAGTCAGATTCACTGTGACTTTGCTCAAGTAATGTATCTTGGATATGCGCCATCTCGTTGATACGTAAGCGCCATGTTTGGCTGTTCTCTTTAAGATGGTAACTACCAGTAAGTGGCAAATCTAAAAGTTGATACAACTTATCAATATTGGCGGTGTTACTTTCAAGCGCGTTGATGTCGATGTTGTCTAGGTTTTCCATTATTTCTAATAGTGAATTTCTACTGGTTTCAAATCGTTGTATAAAATTTAGCTCTGTGTTGACTGGCCAAATTAAACGATAGACGATAGAAAAAGTTACGATACCAAGTATGGTTTCTTGTATACGTAGCACGGCAAAATGGAAGGTCACTTGGCTATCAAACCCACCCATACAAGAAATAATCGAACAGACGGCGAAACCAATTGAAAACACATAACCATATTTCTCGTCACTAGACATGAAAATGCATGTGCCTAAGAACAATGTAAAAAATGTCAGAAACAAAAATCGGTCTTGTGAAAACATCGCAATGAGGAAAAAGGCATAACCGGTCCCTAACAAGGTTCCCATTAACCGGTTATGCCCTTTGTTTATAGAGTGAGCAAAGCTCTCATTCAACGCCATCACTGCAACTGCAATCGCTGCCCAATAAGGTTTTTCCCATTGGAACCATAGTGCTAAGCATATAGCGATAACAATAGAGAACGCCGCTTTTATCGCTTCTTTAGTCGACGCATTGAACATAGAAAACACCCAATTATTTGATAATTTTGATAGAAGCTGTCATACCAACACGAAGCTGTAATTCATCAGGAATATGGTCTAACTTCACTTTAATTGGAATACGTTGCGCAAGGCGAATCCATTGGAAATTTGGGTTTACGTTGGGCAGCAAGTCATTACCGGTACTCCCATCTTGTTTTGCGATACCAAAACCGATGCTCTTAATGTGACCTTCTAACTGGATTTTGTTGTGCATCATTAACGTTACGTATGCTTTGTCTTGCGCGTCAACGCCAACAAGATCCGTTTCTTTGAAATAACCTTCAATCCAAAAGCTATCCTCATCAATTAACGCGACAACTGGCGAGTTTGCGACTGCTTGAGAACCCTCACGAAGGCTTAGATTAGTGATATAACCATTAGTTGGTGCATACACCTTTGTATACTCAAGATTAAGTTGTGCTTCTTCGACGTTTGCTTTAGCGAGCTGAACGTTCGCGGAGGAAGTCTCAACCGCATTACTGAGGTTGTTTAGCGTTAAAACTGGAATTGCACCTGGCGTTCTTTTTTCTAAGTTAAGTGCGCGTTGCTCTTCATTCTTTGCTTTTGAAAGTAATGCTAAGGCTTGTTTTTGAGAAGCTAAGGCCTTGTGATAGGCCGCTTGGTACAGGCTTGGGTCGATTTCGAACAGAATATCGCCTTTGACCACTTGAGAGTTATCATCAATATGGACTTTGGTTACTTGGCCTGTAACACGTGGTGTTATAGAGACAATATAAGCACTCACCTGGCCGTCTCTAGTCCAAGGGTTGCTTGAATAAGATTGGTAATAGCTATAGATGACAGTACCAGCGGCTGCGAATAATAGGAGTGTAATGAGATAACGTTTTATCACAGGAATTGCCTCAAAAAATGGTAATAAATTGGCCGACGATGCCAGTAAAAATGACGATTAGGCTCAATTCAGCTAACGCAGGAAACGCGACATATTTATGAAGTCCTAATCTGGTTGTGATTGAGCCGGTTAATATCGTCAACACATAAGCCAATGCGACAACCAGTAACAGCGGTGGAAAGTAAACCTCTCCCCATACGAGCTCATGCGGCATGGTGTTCATGGTTTTGTTCTCTATTTGTTTGATGAATGGAACGATACGGTAGTTAGGCTGAACGTGATAATCGTGTTTAGAGGACCTGATCCATCAATAGGCGTAATCGACTTTCTATTTGCCGGATAAGCCTATCAATACGAAGTGAAGTGGATACGTAAAGCGAGGTTGTCAGAGGTATAAATAGAGGTTAGAAACAAATAACGGTTACTTTTAAAATATCTACAAAATTCAAAATAATTATTTTTATTGTAACTCACTGTAATATATTGAAATCTTCATTTCTAAAATGATGATATCGCTTAATTATTGAACATGCGATGATTGAGTCCATCAAAAAGGATTACATTGAATACTCTTTTCTAACTAATATTCGTCTCGAAGCAACGAGATGCTTTAATAATCCAACAAATATCATTACTAATTTATTCGTTCGGTTATTTATTCCTTAATTTAACATAAGAGTAAATTTGTCATGGACATCATTTCTAATCTATTTGATATGGCCCCATTTGTCGCACTATTTATTACACTCTCTCTCGGTTATATGGTCGGTAAGATTACCATTGGTCGATTTGTTTTAGGCGGTGTTGCCGGGACATTATTAATGGGAGTAATTATCGGACAATTCGGTGTTGATATTGACCCAGGCGTGAAAAGTATTTTCTTTGCGCTATTTATATATGCAGTTGGTTATCAAGGTGGTGCTCAGTTCTTTAAAGCACTTAACTTTAGAACCATCAATATATTACTTTCAGCTGTCGTAATGACAGTGTCGGGCTTACTCTGTGTATTAGCTGCCGCATGGTTATTTGACCTCGATAGAGGTACGGCTGCAGGCCTAGCCGCTGGTGGTCTCACACAGTCTGCAATTATTGGTACCGCTGGTGATGCTATCGCTCGCCTTGGTGGGGTGTCAGAAGAAGCAAAACACCTAATGCAAACCAATGTTGCTGTCGGCTATGCAGTAACTTACATCTTTGGTTCTTTGGGTCCAATCCTAATGGTTACCTGGGTATTCCCAACACTAATGAAGTGGGACATTCGAGCTGAAGCGATAGCCCTAGAAGAAAAAAACTCTAGCGGTAAACGCGAACTGGCACCTGGTGAATTTAATGCGGTTACGGCATTAGTTACCCGTGCGTTTAAAGTAAGTTCTGGAGACAAGTTAGTCGGAAATACCTTAGCACAGTTAAATGACACATCGCTTTCTGCTTGTATCGAATTGATTGAGCGTGATGGACATGAGCTTAATGCAGACAAGTTCACAGTACTCAAAGAAGGTGACATCATCGTTGTTACCGGTCGTAGAAATGCGGTTCAAGAGTTACAAGGTAGCGCTCATGGCAAAGAAGTATCTCTTCCTGAAAGCTATGAAATTATAGAAGAAAATCGACAGCTGATCGCTGATAATCGTAAGCTTGTCGGACAATCTCTTCGAGAGATCAAACAACACTCAAACGAAGGTTTATATCGTGGTGTTTACATTACTGATTATATCCGTGAAGGCGTAGCGCTTGCATTGACACCGGAATTGGTTGTTAAGAAAAACGACATTATTCAAGTCACTGGTACTGCAAATGATATTAATCGCGTAGAGAAAAATATTGGTCAGCGCATGGGCTCAGCAAGCATGACTGACTTTGTGATTCTTGGTTTGGGTATGGTTGTTGGTCTGCTTATTGGTTTGATTAGCTTTAAAATCGCTGGTATCCCAGTAACGATCGGCTCTGGTGCAGGTTGTTTGATTTCTGGTTTATTCGTTGGCTGGATTCGAAGCCGAAACCCTCACATTGCACAGTTTCCAGTTGGAGCCGTTAACTTTATTCGTGACTTTGGCCTGGCAGCTTTTGTTGGAATTGTGGGTCTGCAAGCAGGGCCACAAGCCGTTGACACCATCAAAGAACACGGTATGTCATTATTGTTCTTAGGTGCTGCTGTAACCATTATTCCGCAACTTATATCATTCTTCTTTTCATACTTTGTGTTAAATATTAAGAATCCGGTAGAAGCATTAGGTTGTGTGACTGGCGGACGCAGCGCAAACCCTGGCTTTGCGGCATTAATGGAAAAAACAGGCAATGCAACACCTGTATTTACTTTCACAGTAACTTACGCAGTAGCTAATGTCCTACTTACATTGTGGGGCCCTATCATCGTCGGTGTAATTACTTTAAACGCAGGCATGTAAATAATAAACAGTATAACTTATCGGCTAAATATTTGGTCGATAGGGTAAGTATTCCCAAAATTTAGTAAATATATAATTAGGTAAATATTATGACTACACAAAATACAGTAATCGACTTCTCAAAATTCGAAGATTTAAGCCCATTTGAATTAAAAGATAAACTAATCGAAGTAGCACAAACAGTGCCTGACCGCGCGCTATTAGATGCTGGTCGTGGTAACCCTAATTTTTTAGCGACACTACCACGTAAAGCGTTTATTCGCCTTGGTGAATTCGCTGTTAATGAAGCAGAACGTAACTATGCATACCTTGGTGGTGATTTTGGTGGTATTCCTGACGGCGTAGGTATTGTTGAGCGTTTCGATACATTTGCAAAAGAATACCAAAACGACAAAGGTGTTCAGTTCATCGAGCGCGCACTAAGCTACGCAAAAGATCGTCTAGGCATCCAAAAACAAGCGTTCCTAAACGAACTCGTTCTCGCTTACCTTGCGTGTAACTACCCAGTACCACCGCGTATGTTGGTAAACATTGAGAAAGTAGTTAAACAATACATCGCTGAAGAAATGTACGGCCCAACACCAATGACAACAGATTTTGATTTGTTTGCAACGGAAGGTGGAACCGCTTCAATGACTTATACATTCCAAACGATGTTTAACAACGGCTTACTTAAAAAAGGCGACAAGGTTGCGTTGATCACACCAATCTTTACTCCTTATTTAGAAATACCTGAACTTTCTGAATATGAGCTAGAGATCGTCGAACTACGCCTTGATGAGACAACTTGGCAACTACCAATGTCTGAAATTGAAAAACTAGCAGATACAGACATTAAACTGCTTTGTGTCGTTAACCCGGCGAACCCGGCATCAGTGAAATTCTCGGATGAAACGCTAGATAACTTAACAAAATTTGTAAATGAGCAACGCAACGATCTATTTATCATTACCGACGATGTATACGGCACGTTTGCTGACGATTTCGTTTCTCTATTTGCAAAACTACCATACAACACACTTTGTGTTTATTCATTCTCTAAGTACTTCGGTGCAACTGGCTGGCGCTTAGGTACTATCGGGATTCAGCACAAAAATGTATTCGACGACACACTGAGCTCATTCAGTGAAGAGAAACAATGTGAGCTTGATGACCGTTACAAAACGTTGTCTCCTGAACCTCGCGACATCAAATTCATCGATCGTATTGTGGCAGATAGCCGAAGCGTTGCATTGAACCACACTGCTGGCTTGTCATTACCACAACAAGTGCAAATGGCAATGTTTGCCCTAACATGCCTTATGGATTCTGAAGGCAGCTATAAAGCGGCGTGTAAACGCATCATCCGTGAACGTTACATTACGCTTTACAAAAACATGGGTCTTGAAGTTGAAGAGAACAAAGATCGCGTTGATTACTACACACTGCTTGAGCTGGATACTTTAGGTGGCAAGTTGTACGGCGACGCGTTTGTCGATTGGTTCAAATCAAATGGCAAAGGTAAAGATTTCCTATTCCGTCTTGCGCATGAAACGGGCGTTATTTTGCTGCCAGGCAAGGGTTTCGACACGGTACATGCATCAGTTCGTGTATCACTCGCTAACCTAACTCACCATGAATACGAGCTAATTGGCCGCGCGACTCGTAAAGTACTTGATGAACACTTTGTTGAGTTTCAAGGCTAATAATCGCTAATGAGTTAGTGGTTCTATTCACTTACCGGTCCTATTAACTCAACGGTTTACATTATAAAGAATAAGCCTCGACACCGTCGGGGCTATTCCGACCAAATAAGCACAGTGAAATCCAATTAATCTGTTGTGTTTATTTAGTCGTCAATCGATCTCACTAAAGAAGAGTGACCTATGAAAAGTATTATCTCGATCCAATCTCATGTTGTTTATGGTCACGCTGGTAATAGTTCAGCAGTGTTTCCGATGCAGAGAATGGGGCTAGATGTATGGCCGATTCACACTGTACAGTTTTCCAACCACACACAGTATACACAGGGTTGGACTGGGCAAAAGTTTACATCAGATGACATTCGAAACTTGATGAAAGGGCTTGATAACATTGACTCTTTGCGAGCATGCGGCGCTGTATTATCGGGTTATCAAGGGAGTGCAGACCAGTGTCGGGCTGTTGCTGAATCAGTAACTTTAGTCAAAGAACGCAATAAAAATGCTTTGTATGTATGCGACCCAGTAATGGGTGACCCGGACAAAGGTTGCATTGTTGATGACGGTGTTAAGGCAGCGATTGTCGAGCATCTTTTACCCATCTCTGATGTCATTGTTCCGAATCAATTTGAACTTACGGAACTTACGGGTATCAATATCAACTCTTTGTACGATGCAGTGACCGCATGCAAAAAAGCGTTAGAACTGGGCCCGAAAATCGTTCTAGTAAAACATCTCCATTCATTACCTGACGAAGCTTTCAGCATGATCTTGGCGACACCTAAAGCCTGTTATCTAGCTCAGCGACCAAATATCGATTTTCCTAGACAACCTGTAGGTGTTGGTGACCTAATTTCAGGGCTGTTCACCGCATGTTTAGTTAAACGCATGTCGCCTGTTGCCGCTTTTCGTCACGCACATAATGCGGTCTATGGGGTATTAGAAGTAACTAAAAGTTATGGTACTTGGGAGCTACAAACCATCAATGCTCAATATGAATTCGTAGAACCAACGAGTGATTTCAATGTTGTTAAAATTGCATAGCACCTTATCGGGTGTTTTTTCGAAGGGTTACATCCTACATACGTGATTATTTAAACTCGTCGATTCGTTTTATATTTATTCGACAGAAGAAACGGACTTCATTTATTTCTTACCCTTGAAACAAAACTCTGGAAAGCACCGGAGAAGATGAAATGAGTCCAAATATGAATCGCCGAGTTTACTCTGTTTTTACTGTCCTGCTGTCCGCCTTCTTAGTGGCGTGTAGTTCTCCTCACACCTTAGATGCAAGAGTTTCTAAGGATAATTATCGAGACGTAACGGTTGCAGCGACACCTTCTCATGAGCCATTACGTACGTGGGCGAATGAAACCCCTGATTTTCTCTATTCTGAATATAACAAAACAACCCCGATTAAGGTGAGTGGCGAACATTTAAATATACTCGCGCTTTCTGGTGGAGGGGCGAATGGGGCATTTGGGGCTGGAGTTTTGATGGGACTAAAGGAGTCAGGACAACTCAAAGACTATTCAATTATCACAGGCATTAGCGCGGGGGCGTTGATTGCGCCGTTTGCTTTCATCGGCGGAGATGCGCTACGTGATATGAAAAACGTCATGCTCGACATAAACGACGATGCAATATTAGGGAAAAAGAATTTTCTAAACACGGTTTTCAAAGACGCCTTTACTGACGGTGAACATTTATACCAATTCATTGCCAATGCTTATCCGGAATCAATGATCGACCAAATCGCTCAACAACATCGAAATGGTAAACGCCTATTCATTGGTAGTACGCATTTTGATTCCGGAGAATTGGTTATTTGGAATTTAGGCGCCATTGCTAACAGTGAACGACCAGATAAGGCGGAACTCGTATACAAAGTGTTAGCCGCAAGTGCTTCAATCCCCGTGGTTTTTCCACCGCAGTTCATCAATGCAGAACTAGACGGAAAGACATATGAAGAGTTGCATGTTGATGGTGGCCTTGCTGCTCAAGTGTTTTTTAATCCATCAAATTTTGATTATACAAAGATATCTGAAGCGTTAGACCTCGAAACACCTCCCCAATTAGACGTAATTAGAAATGGGGCTCTTAAAGCGCCTTATCATCGTTTACAAGATAAGGGGTTGGATTTGGTAGCAAAAAGTTTAACAAGCTTGACGTTGGCACAGACGCGAGGAGACCTTTATCGAATGAAATACTTCAGTGAACTGAATGACATCAAAATGCAATTTACCTATATCGAAAAAGACTTTGGATTTGCCAAACGCTCAAAAGACATGTTTGACGAGCACTACTTGAAAGCAATTTATCAATACGGCTTTTATAAAGCGACTCAAGGGCAACTTTGGGTCACTGAATTACCACAATAAAAAGAGCAAAGAAATGAACAACACAACACTGGCGTTACTATTACTAAGCATGTCAACGAGCGTTATGGCGCAAGACCTAACGAAAGCTGATCAACATCACGTAGATAACCAAATGCAACAAATGACACGAGTACATGAAGATTCGGCCATTATTATGATTGATGAGAATTCGAGTTATGTTTCTATTGAATACGTTGGCGAATGGACAGAGATAAACAATTACGTTTCTCATGATGAGGCAAACGCGCTGCAACTACAAAAAGTGGGCAAAAAATTTGTTTACTCACAAACTGGCGATAGCCTCGAATTCTTAGAACAAAAGTTAATGGAACATATTGAGAAAGATCGCCCGAGCTATTTCAGTGTTGATGTATACCGAGATTATCATGGAGACTCAGGTGAATTTAATTACTTAGCGCGTGTCATCGAATATAAATAAGCGTTCTATAAACCTACTCAATTCAGTAGGTTTTCTTTTCTATCCAGCATGTTAGTCATGGCGTTATTTACGTTGCTTAGTAGCAATTACGCGTTCTTGTGATAGTTTAAATACATGATTCGAGAAAAATTAGTACTTCATTATGAACTTTAGTATTGAACAACTTCTTGCTTTTGTGACTGTCTATGACCAACTGTCTTTCAGCAAGGCAGCAGTCAAGCTTAACAAGCACAGAACGACAATCGGGCAGGTTATAACTAACCTTGAAGACCAACTCGCGGTAAGCCTATTTGAAAGGGTTGGACGCTCTGTAAAGCCGACAGAAGATGGTCATCATCTGTACCACTACGCTAAGCAAACGATTGAACAGGCAAGAACATTCGACAAGGTGGCTTTGAGCTTGTCTTATGGCGGGTTGGAAAACATCACCTTTGCTTATTCTGGTGTGATACCTCATCAAATGCTTTTGGATATTCGAAAGAAACTGCGTCGTGATTTCCCGATGATGCGAGTGAACTTTTTAATTCGAAACAAAAAGGATATTAAGAAGGGCCTTCAAAGCGGAGAGTATCACTTTGGACTAGTCAATGTGCATGACAGCCGGGGTATACACAGCTTTGATGCGACTTTTCTAGGTCACATTGAATTTTCCCCATTCGTTCAAAAAAATGGTGAGTTCTCATCTTTGGCGCAAGAGGATGTACTTTTAGCGTTAAGAAATTCAAAGCAGTTTATCTTGAGATCGTTTATTGAAGAGGGAATGTCAGAAAAAGTAACCATCAGCTCCGATAACGAAGAAGTCGATCAATTGGCGTTAGTTATTAAAATGGTTGAAGCCGGTTTAGGGTGGGCACTGTTACCAAAAACGTTTGCTCATTCTGAATTTTCCCATTACGACATTGAACCTATACAGTCATCTGAAATGCACCAAGGATTCAAATTCGGTTTTGCGCTTTGGTGCCATCACTCTAAGCAAATGAGGGAAGTAAAATTATCGGTTTTATCTGTTATAAAAGAACATGTTGATCGAGTATTGAAGCGAGATTAGCAGAGCAAGAACGTAAGTAACTTATTAATAGAGGCTCATTTATATGAGCCTTTTGCGTTTCTGTCATCTAGAAAGCTCTTTAATTTTGTAGGGCGACATCCTCCATATGGGAGTAGGGCAAATATACAAAGCTGGTTATTATGCCCGTGCTGATGAGGAACTCTCTTAGCAGCAAAAAGTTCTTAATTTCAATGTTTATTGCACGGAAGCAAACTTTCAACCGAGGCTCAGTCCTCGGTTTTTTTTTGAGGCAATTTATATGAATCGCTGTGGTGTGCTTGCGTTATTCTCAAGCTCCTTATTGACCCCTTTTACTTCTATGGCATCCTTTTACGACCCAGTGGACGGTCAGTTTGATATGGGGCATCACATCGCGGAAAATGCGACTGGATTCTTACCCATACCTATCTTAATTACAGAGCCTGCCGTTGGGTACGGTGGCGGTGTTGCTGGGTTGTTTCTACATGAGAGTGAAGAAGAAAAACGTGTCCGTAAAGAAGCTGCGTTAAAGGCTATTGATGGAGGGGCGCAACTCGTTCCGTCTGCGATGAGTGTCGTAGGTGCTTTGGGGACTGAGAATGATACTTGGTTTGTATTCGGTGGCCATAGACGATCTTGGGTGAATGATTCAATACGTTATATTGGTGGTGGTGGTTTTGGTGTTGCGAATCTTGATTTATATAAGCAGTTTTCTCTTGGCGGGAAAGAGTTAGACCTTAAATTTGGTACAAAAACGTCAGTCGCTGTACTGTCGCAAAAGGTCCAATTTAGAATTGGCAGCACGCCCTGGATGATTGGCGTGAAACAGTTATTAGCCAAGTCTAAAGTTGAATCTGATAATCGCTTGATTGATAAGTTAATGGAACTCACTTTAGGCACAGAGTCGGTGACATCAGGCTTAGGTATTGAAGCTGAATTTGATACAAGAGATAACTTGTTCTACCCAAAGAGCGGGTACCGGTTTTCAGCGGACTACATGGTTTTTGATGATGCTATTGGTAGTGATTCAAACTATCGTAACTTCAATGTTGAAGGCGAAGGTTACATCCCAGTGGCAGAAAAGTGGACGCTTGGGCTAGCGGGTAATTATCAAAGCTATGAGCAAGATGATGGGTTCGTTTCTCCAACAGCCAAGCCATATGTTGAATTAAGAGGTGTTTCCTCATTTCGCTATCAGGGAGATGAAATTGAGACACTTCAAGGGCAGCTAACTTACAGCATAAGCCATCGTTGGAACGTATCAGGCTTCTATGGATCAGGAAAAGCATCAGAGCGAGCTGAACAAAGTAACAAAGTGAGCGCAGGTGGAGTAGGCTTTCGTTATCAAATTGCTCGTAGGTATGGTTTACATATCGGGATGGATTACGCACAAAGCCATGAAGAAAGTGCCGTCTACTTTAATATAGGCAGTGGATTCTGACAAAAAATTGGTTTGAATTTTCCAATCAAAAAAGGCGCTAATTATTCATTAACGCCTTTTTAGATTTTTTCAGCGAAAAGAAGAATTACTTCTTACGGCAGAACTCAGCGATTACGTACATTGATTGACCGCCGTTGGTTTTACCAGAAACAAGCTTAGGATCGTCACCAACGCTGATGCCACGGATAACAGTACCTTGCTTAATCACTTGGTTAGTACCTTTGATTGGCAGGTCTTTGATTACTGTTACGTCGTCACCTTTTTTAAGTTCAACGCCGTTCACATCAAGAGGCTTGTCATCAGCAGACATGCCGATTTGTGCCCAAACTGATGTTTCTTCTTCAAGGTACATCATGTCTAGCGCGTCTTGAGCCCAGCTTTCAGAGTTCAGACGAGTAAGTTGACGCCATGCCATTACTTGAACTGGCGCTTCTTGGCTCCACATGCTGTCGCTTAGGCAACGCCAGTGGTTGATATCTTTTGGATCGTCAATCTCACCAAGGCATTTGTCACATACCATGATGCCGTGATCCACTGTTACGTGGCTGTGTGGCGGTACTGCGTATGCAGTAAGAGAAGAATCAGAACCACATAGTTCACATTTAGATTGGCAGCGTTCTAGCATCGTAGCTTCAGAAGACATAATGGACTCACATTTATTAGGTATTAAATTACGGGGCTATTATCCACTTTATTTACAATAAAGAAAGAGGTCGTACGGTATTCTGTCTTGATTAATTTTAGCTGAGATCAACCATTTGTGTTTTAAGGTTCTATGCAAACGGTTAACTAGGGACGATGGGGTGTCGATAGATACAAAAATGCCAGCGGTTAGGCTGGCATGAATAAGTTATAACTTGGCTTAATGACCTGGGCTATTTGCCTTTTAATCATTAGTTACTTGTTGCTAATCAATCGTTGCATCAAGCAGTACAGGGTTAACGACTAAGCTACCCGTCGCATTACCTTGGGTGAGATTGAATTGCACAATTTGTGACACCATTTCTTCATGCGCGGCACTGTCGTCTTCTGTAGGTAGGTGAGATTTTTGTGGTGCAATCGCAGTACTATGCTCAGCAAATGAAGTGCGAGCAAAGTAAGACGCCAATAATTGGCCTGTAGAATGATTAACACTGTTCTTTAACTCAAGTTTGCTAAACAGAGCTTGTGTGCCAGCTGTAGGCAGTTGAGTCGTATTAGGTATTGTCTCATCACCTTCTGCTTGTATGCCAAGTACCGGGCCAGACATAAGTGTCGCTATGTTAATCGGGTCAACATTGTCTAACACGGTTTGCGCCGCATAAGTGAATGACGTGAGCGTTGCATCAACAACGGCTTTTGTTTGTTTTTGTTCATTACTTGCGTTCGAGTCACTGAGCGTTGCATAGAAATCATCAAAGCAATCACCACCGTCAATTGCCGGCGTTTTGTTATAACAATTGACGGCATAATAGTCTTGATATGCGGTGACTTGAGTACCTATTACCGTATGCTTTATTGTTCCGGAAAATGAGCCAGATTCAAGTAAGAATGGACCGATACCACCGCCTGGATTCGCTAACGTTGTCGCTTTATAAGCAAGTTCGTCATCAACCGTAATGCCGAATTTCGCATCAATCTTGGTGTTGGCTACTGCTGAAGAACTAATGCCGGTAATGCCACCAATAGAGTGCCCCATCAAAGATACGTTGCTCGTATCTAAAGAGCTAAATGGTGCACCAGTACCGTTATTGAGCGCAAGTCTCAAACCAATGCCATCAATCGCACTTTGTCTAATATTGTCACGGGCAACCGGTAAGTACTCAAGGTTCATGTACACAGTCGGTGTGTTTGGCGTAGTCACGACTTCTCCATTTTGTCCAAGACCTCGCTGACCATGCAGCGGTTGATCAATCGCAACAATGGCGTAAGGTTGCTGGCCGGTTTGGATTGCGCCCGCAATATGCTGCAACGCGAAAGCGTAACTGGTCTCTTTTAAACTGGTAATACCGTGCTGGTATTGAAGTACTGGCAGGCTGTTACCTACAGGGCCACCAGAAGGGATAAACATAATGACATCAACGCTTTCAACAGAGCGAATCTGTGGAACGGCACTGTATTTGGTTAAGATTCGTTCTGGGTCCAGTTGAGAGCCGTCCGCTAAGGTCAGCTCCGTACCAACTAGGTTCTTTTGGTAATTTGGATCGAGTAGTTGAGTCGCTGGGTCAGTGATACCCAGTACAAATAGTTGCCTTGCTATTTCACCTTTGTCTGCGTCCGAACCAGACGTTAGAACTTTGAGGATCTTGAGGACACTCGGCATGCTACTGCGCCAAGGCTGAGTTTTCCAACCACTGTTCGCTGTGTCATTAGATAGGAAATACGGTAATTTAACTTTAGCACGGTAGACCGTGATTTCGCTGCCCGTTAACTTTAGATCAGCATAATTGGTGGTGAGGGCATTAATGCCATCTGTTCCCAGTACCGCTTTTGCGTATGGATCGACACTTAGTGCGGTATCAAATGCCATGGTATTTGGAATTTGGCTCGCAGTATCAATTTCTATCTCGTAAAGGCTATTGAGTATATCTGCATCAATATTGTTCGGGTTGGCGCTGCCTTGCCAAATCTGAGATTGGGTTGACTCATACCCTAGTGCTAACGCGTTTTTGGTATTTTGCATTACGTTACCTGCCGACGCAGTAGTAAACCAAGATGAGTAGATAATTTCATCTGAGCTTGATACAGAACCATAGCCAGCGAATAACGCTTCAACTTGATGGATGATTTTTTGTGGTAAATCGAGCGAGCCTGCTTGGTCTATATCTGTCGTTTTTAAAGACGCGTAGGAGCTTGATGTTCCTAGTGGTTCATCTGCACTATCAACAATTGAGTCAGTTAATGCATAGATATAGTCAGAGCTAGGGTCTAAACCTTTAAGAGGTAAAACTTGTATGGTCTTAAAATCGCTAGATGCCACTAAGTAGTCAACTCCAGCAGTTAGCGCAGTAAAGTTAGACATGATACCGGTACTCAGATCAACGTCTACTTTTGCTACTTTTACGCCAGCATTTAAGTGCGCGCTAAACGGTGTCGTCCCGTTCATCACGACATCGTTTTTCAGCGTTCTATCACTTGGAAGATTCACATTAATAGTGAACGGCATGATAGTACTCCAACCATCAGCTTCCCCCATCGCTACTTTTGGATCATTCAACAATCCCGTTGAATTTGTATCTAACGGGATGTTTAAAGTGTGATCGTTGGTATCGAACAAGAAAAACGAAGGAAGAGGGACATCCGCTTCATTACCTAAAAGCGTAAAGCTAATTTTTGAGCTTCTAGCTAATGATTGGTTGATTGCGTCGGAATACGGTGCTGCAGTTGAATCACCAGAGCTTTCACTGTTGTCCCCACAGCCAGTAAGAAGTAATGCTGAGCATACGAGAGATAAAGAAAATTTGTTATTCATGTAATTATTCCCGTACGGTTAGTTGAACGTGTAGTTAAGTTGGATCGCTGAAAGGTAAGCAACGCCTTCAGCATCAAATGTAAGCTTTTGTCTTGCTGCATCGGTTTCGGTAAACGAGCCGCTTTCGCTTTGTACTAATGCAAATGCTGCATCGACAGTCATGTTTTCAGAAACGGCATAAGTTAAACCGGCTGAATACCACATACGGTCGCTATCGGGGATGCTTAAGGTCGCTTCACCAGCTTGTTCGTCATATGCCAAACCTGCACGTAGAGTCCAGCTTTGGTTAACCATGTAAGTAGCACCTACAGACCATCTTTGGTTGTCTTCGTAATGCTCGGTTTTTAAGAAACACTCATTATTTTTACAATCTGAACTCGTTGCTTTTAATTCTTTGAACTTACTCCATTTGGTTAATTGCCAACCATAGTGTATTGCCCAAGCATCGCTAAGTTGATGAAAAGCCGATAGTTCAAAGATATCGGGTAGTTCAATTTCTAAACGTCCGGTAGTCTTACCTGGAGCGCCACTTTCCATTTTTAAGCCGGTGTAATCAGTGAACTCTCCGTCATCAAAATCAAGTTCGACAGATGAGCGATAGCCAAAACCAAAACGGTTATTTTCATTCAGTTCATACAGCGCACCGACATTCCAGCCAAAAGCGAACGTTTCACCTGTCATTGATATCAGTTTGTCACTTGGCGATCCGCCAACAGGCAGACTTCCTTTGTGTCTATTTAATTCAGCTTCCGCATATACCAGATTGATACCAGCACCGAGGCTCAAGCTTTCATTTACTCTGTAAGCAATGTTTGGATTTAGGTTTACGGACACCAAAGATGTGTCACCGGCTAAATCACCTGCATAAATATCGTCGGGATAATCAGTAGCAACGCCATATGTAGTGAACATGCCAATCCCCCAAGCCCACTTTTCATTGATTGGACTGATGTAGTAAGCGGCTGGGACTACTTGCAAGGGGGCTACGTCAGAAGACTTCTGATTGAAATCGCTATCATTAATTTTGGTTTGAGTGACGTTAACCTCTGGATCAACGATAGAAACCGCGCCTGAAAATTGGGCTGTATCAAATAGGGTCATTGCGGCGGGGTTTCTCGCTAGTACACTCGCGTTATCAGCTACAGCACCTTCACCTGAAAATGCGCGACCAAGACCTGAGGCAGAGTGCTCAGCAACTTGGAAACCAGCCGCAAGTGAATTACATGCAAATAGCACAGAAAGTGAAACGAGAGAGCGTTGTATTGTTTTCATCCTTGACCCTCCTAGGGCATCAAATCTCATTCTTATTGTTGAAAACACACTGAGCGTTGTTGGTGTTTAAGCTCTAATGTAAATGGCATGTTAAATTCATGTTTAATATAAAGTCAAAGAATGAGTTATCATTTTGTGAAGTAATATTTTTAAGGGGCGGCACTCTAACACTAATAATATAACTACAATCAATGATTTATGGGTGGTTGGAGGTGTGACCAGAATGTTTATGTCAGGTACTGGTATAAATAGTGTTCAACTGCTCAATATGTAACAACTTTGTTTATGTTTACCGTTAATCGCTAAATCGGCATAATATCGATTCATATTGATAGTCATTAAATTGGAATTAAAGTTTGGAATTACTCGCGATAGAGTTTCTTGGAAAACCACTTCGTTTAGAGGGGTCAATGGCAGGGTGGCAACAGTTGTATTGGGACAATACTTTGGTGTCCCAATTAGACGCAACCACAGATCAAGATGATGCTCGAACCCATGCATTTACTCTGCGCGCAGGTGAAGAAACGTTGCAGTGTAACGTTGAGGCGGCCGTTCAGTGGCAACCGTTTGAGATGACCTATAAAGCGACCGTGAATGGCCAAACCGTTACCGAAGGCAATCGAAACACCAAAGATATTGAGCAACAAACCCCGGTTGTCGCACCAAAACCAGAGAAGCGTTTTAGCTTAATCGGGTTAGTTTCGCTGGGAATGAAAGCCCTCAAGAGTGCCAAGTTAATCAAGGTGGTACTTGCCTCTGCGAGTTTAGCCGCTTATTCGTGGCTATTTTCAATTCAGTTCGCTTTAGCCTTGATCGCTTGTTTAATGTTCCATGAATATGGCCACATCAGAGCAATGAAATACTTTGGAATGAAGACCAAGGGCATCTATTTAATACCGTTCCTTGGTGGCTTGGCGTTATCCGACGAAAAGATCAATACGCGCTGGCAAGATGTGGTTATCTCGATCATGGGACCATTGTTTGGCTTGATATTGTCGTTGATATTTATGGTGTTGTACTGGGCGACTGGCGAAATGTTCTTCGCGGGGCTTGCGGTATTTAACGCGTTATTAAACCTGTTTAATCTATTACCGATTTTGCCTCTCGATGGCGGGCATGTACTAAAAAGTATCAGTTTTTCGATGAACAGTGTGCTTGGTATTGTCCTGTGTGTTGCAGCCGCTATTGCTGGCGTGGTACTGAGTTATCAGTTGAATTTGACCCTGTTTGGCTTCTTATTGATCATGGGCAGTGTGGAAATACTATTCGAATGGAAAGGGCGTCACCACAGTCACTTGTTGCCATTAGACAAATACGGTCAAGTCGTGTCGTTTGTTTGGTATGTGGGTCTAGTGAGCAGTTTGATCGGTGTTATCTGGTATTTTGCATCTACTGGTGATCAGCTATTAAGCCTACCATTGCAAATTCTTGGTACTTAACAAGAATCAAAAACAAAAAAATGCCCTAAACAATATGGATAGGGCATTTTTGTATTCGAAGTTTAGCGTCTAAACAAATGTTAGATTACGCTTTGCAATTTGGTCTTGGTGAACCCGATTGAGGTAACGTCTTTATCGTCGCCTGTAGATCTTTGATACGTGTACTGTGGGAAGGGTGCGTAGACAGTAATTCTGGCGGTTGGCTACCACCTGATGCTTTCGCCATGTTTTGCCACAAGTCGACGCTCTGTTTAGGATCGAACCCTGCCTGAGCCATATATTCTAAACCAACAACATCGGCTTCTGATTCCTGAGTTCGGCCATACGGTAGAATAACCCCGTATTGAACACCTAAACCTAGGGCAGCCATTGTCATTCCTTGGTACTGTTTGTATTCTGATGCACCTAACGCGACACTAGTAATAGATAAGCCAGTATTAGCGATTTGAGACTGAGATAGACGCTCATTACTGTGGTCAGCGAGTACGTGAGCCACTTCGTGTCCGATAACCGTTGCGAGTTGGTCTTGATTGACCGCTACCTTAAGTAACCCTGTGTATACGCCAATTTTGCCACCCGGCAAAGCAAAGGCATTCACTTGGTCGCTATCAAAAACAACAACTTCCCATTCACTAAAGCCTTGTTTTGGAATATGTTGAGTAATGCTATTTGCAACGCACTGTACATAAGCGTTCGTTTTCGCGTCTTTACTTATTGGCTGCTCTTTCTTCATTTGTTCAAAAGATTGTGCCCCAAGTTGAGACATGTCTTGATCAGAAAAAAGCAGTAATTGGTTTCTTCCTGTCGGGGAAGCGCTACATGCGGTTAGGCCTGCAAGTGTGAGAAGCGAGGCAAACTTCATCCATGACGTCATACAATATCCTCTGTGTATTCGGTTTTTATGCATGTTAACATCAACTTGCGTAATAACTAAGAGCTGTAAGATAAGTATTGTATTTAAAAACATGGTTATCGTTAAGATCACTATTAACGATAATGAAGCTATTCACTTACTAATAAAGCTATTCACGCACTAATAAAGTCAATAATTAAGGAACCCATATGAGTATTTGGAAAAAGCCCGTTGACCTAGATACCTTCAACGCGACCTCAAAAAACACCTTAATTGAGCATCTCAACATTGTTTACACAGAAGTAAACGATAATTCCTTAGTGGCAACCATGCCGGTTTGTCATTTTACGCACCAACCACTAGGCATGCTTCATGGCGGCGCATCGGTTGTGCTAGCGGAAACGCTTGGCTCATTGGCGGCTAATTTCTGCGTACCGGAAGGCTACTATTGCGTTGGATTAGATATCAACGCGAATCACGTAAGATCAATGCGTGAAGGCCATGTTATCGGTACTGCTGAACCTATTCACCTGGGTGTCTCTACCCAAGTATGGCAAATCAATATCACTGACGAGCGTCAACGCTTAGTTTGTACGAGTCGATTAACGATTGCCGTGAAGAAACATAAGCGATAATAGAGTAGGCAGCAGTTAACTGTGTTCTATTTAGAAAATAGTAATTTGTATTTCAAAGAAGTAGCTAGAGAAACCGATGGTCATAACGTTTAAAAGTGGAAAAGTTATCGCAACCGCACATGAGCTGGTTGTTCGTTTAGATGGTGAACATAGAGTCACGCTGCAAGCGCAAGTTGATGCGATTCAATTAATTGGAAAAGGGGCAAATGTCATTTCGGCGAATGGCTCTGAGTGCAAGTGGTCAATTAAATTAGATAATGAACAACAGCTTCGTGACATCGCCAATGAAATCGGCTGCGATGTGATGTAACCGTATGCTGCAAAAGTACTTAGCCATTCTGTTTGAATAAAATCTTGGGACGTCATACCCAATAATTCGCAATAAAAACACGTCAGTAAGATTGATTTTACGTCTTAAAATAGGGAAACTGAATTCAATGTCCTTTGAATAAGTTTTCCTCTTTATGAGCAGCCCAAGACTTCGCGTTCAATTTGAAACCCTGTTTGAATACTTCGATGGTAAAGATTCTGATGTTCAGCTCGATGACATAACAGATGTACTCTGTTGTACGCGTCGTAATGCAAGAATGGTACTCAACAAACTTGAAGAACAAGGCTGGGTAGAATGGCTACCGGCAGCTGGCCGAGGTAAGTTATCTCAACTTATCTTTAAGCAGAATCGTTGCGATGTCAGTGAAAACTTAGCGAGGCGGTACTTACAGGAAGGTAAAATTGGTCAGGCGCTGTCAGTGCTTGACCACAATGCTGCCAAGCTTACTCAGGTTATTCAAAACTATTTGGGTGTGCAATATCAAGAAGGTGAGCAGGTCATTCGTTTGCCTTATTACCGACCGCTCTCAATGCTTAACCCTACAAAATCGATGCGACGTTCAGAGCAGCATATTGCCTGCCAAGTCTTCAGTGGGTTAACGCGACTGGATGAAAATGATCAGTTACAACCCGATCTTGCTCATTCATGGCAAAAAATCAGTGACTATCAATGGCGATTCTTCTTAAGGCCGGGTGTCCGTTTTCATAACGGGGAGCCTCTATTAACGAACCATGTTGTCGACACGCTTCTTGCGCTCGAACCACTCAATTTGTTCTCGCATATTAAAGATGTCTCTTCACCCGCAAATTGCGTGGTCGATGTCTTCTTAACGCGCCCAGATAAGTATTTCCCACTCGCGCTCACGGAGTCGGTCGCTAAGGTCACTTTACCGATGATTTTACGTGGCGAAGACTACGATATTCGACCAATTGGTACGGGGCCGTATCGCATTGAGAAGAACGATGAGAAGCAACTCGTACTAACGGCTTTCAACGGATACTTTGGTTTCAGGCCGTTGATTGATCGCGTTGAGGTTTGGGTGGTTGATGAAGCGTATTCCTCTATGGTTTACCCAAGCCTTTCGAAACCGGTGATGGCCGACCGTGGTGATAGTGATGAAGTAGAGCTTGATCCCGGTTGTACGTATTTACTGTTGAATAGAAAGAAGGGCATCGCACAAGATCCCGCATGGGCGGAGTTTTTGTCTAACGCATTGAATGCAGCGGATCTGTTTGTTCATATCCCAAAAGAGACCGTCATCGATTTGGGCGTTCTGCACGCATATGGGATAAAACCTGGTTGGTATGACATAAAGTTAAACACGCCAGTTTGTCCACCAGCAAATGCGAAACCTACCATTAGATTGGCGTACCAATGCCAACACCCGATGTTCCCAACACTTGCCAAAGCGATTGTCACCGTGTTGAAGCAATATAATGTCGATGTTGAGCTTATCGGTTACGAAACCGATCCTCCACACGCCGATAATGTTGATATTTGGATTAATCCAATGGGTATCGCTAATAATAGAGACGATGCATTGGCCGGTTGGTTAATGGATTACAGTTTTCTTGATGAATCTAGCCCAGCTGAAGATTTCGACCAATGGTGTCACATGATTGATCGTTGGCGTTCAGGCGAATTCGAGCAATTCCCAGCACGACAGTTAGGTAAACAACTGGTGCAAAGCAATCAGTTAATTCCGATGTTCCACTGTTGGTTGGGCGTTAACAAAGATCAATGTGGTACGTTGCAGAACGCAAAATGTAATGCATTAGGTTGGTTCGACTTTAGTCAAGTTTGGGTGAAGCCTGACGTTGATTGAAATCCAACGTTGATTGAAACCCAAGAACACTTATTAGGACAAAACAACTCAATTAGGACAAAACGATGCAAACTGTGATGGTTACATTTATTACGCTGGTGGCCTTTGCTGCTAATTCAGTATTGTGTCGCTGGGCTTTAATGGATCAAACGATTGATCCTTTGAGCTTTTCTATCGTACGCATCTTGTCTGGTGCGCTTACACTTCTGATTTTATTCACTTTATCTTCCCAATCAAAATCTAAGCAAGAGCTAGCAAGCAACAGCACATCGGTATATACAAAGCTAAAGTCACAGTTTCAATACACATCAATATTGTCACTGCTTGTGTATATGTTTGGCTTCTCATTCGCTTACTTAAAGCTTGGTGCAGGTCTTGGTGCGCTGGTGTTGTTTGTCGCAGTACAATTTACGATGATTGCCGCACACTTGTTCTCTGGAAACAGGATGTCATTACTTGAGTGGGGCGGATGTTTGTTATCGGTGGCAGGGCTTGTTTACTTGTTAATGCCAACTGAATCGACACAGGCACCAGACTTAGTTTCTATCATCTTGATGTCTCTGGCCGGAGTTGGGTGGGGTATTTACACATTGGCAGGAAAGAAATCTTTAAACGCACTGCAATCGACGACCGCTAACTTTGGATTTAGCTCGCTAGTTATCCTTGTAGGTTTAAGCCTTCTAGTTGTAATACCTAATGCAATGCCTCAAGTCTCTATCACTGAGCAAGGTTTGATTTACGCGGTTATATCGGGCTCGGTGGCTTCTGGTGTGGGTTATAGTTTGTGGTATTACGTGGTGAAAAAGCTGAATACAGTGGTCGCATCCATTGCACAGCTTTCTGTGCCGGTTATCGCGACACTCGGTGGCGTCTTGTTACTCTCCGAGCCGGTCACCATGCAATTCATTATCTCATCGACCGTTATTTTACTCGGGATAAGCTTGGTTCTTGTCGCACCTAAACTTAAGAAATAAAGAGTTCAATCATTAACTTCTATGGCTAAACCAAACAAGAAACAACCGACCAAAACGGTTCAGATTTTCTGTGCGAAATGCAAAACGCAACTTTTTAAGTATCGGAAAGGTGGCAAAGGTGCACTAGTGAAGTGTTTTAAGGAACGTATTGTTGAAGATTTCACTAAAGAGCCATGTGTGTGCCCTGAATGTGGGATTGAATTCGCGCGAGATACCTTGGTTCGAGGTACGCCAGCCTACAAGTTTGTTGGTGGCAAGGTAACGATGAAATAACCCGTCACGGTGAAACAAAAAATGCCACAGCACAGTTTGTGTTTGGCATTTCAACGTTACTTTTGATACTCAGAATAAAGCTTTAAGCTCTAACTCGCCCTTGAAGTTTCAGAAGTAATAGCGAGACAATAGCACCCGTTGTATCACACAGCATGTCTTTCTGCGCATCCCAAATATCACCTTGTGAGCCAAGGAACGCGATACCTTCATCACCACCTGCAATCTCCGCGTACCACCACTCAATAATCTCATAACCTGCTGCAACACTCATGATCGCAAATAAGGCAAAGAAACATGCCAGTACCGGTTGAGCCAGTTTCTTACGAATCAAATACTCAGCGAGTGGGTAGGCGTAAAGGCCAATAGAGAAATGCGCGACACGGTCAAAATTATTACGTTCAGAGCCAATCATGTTGTTAAACCATTCAAACGGCACTTCTGCAAAGGTATATTTCGCGCCTATCGTATGTAGTATCAGCCAGATAAACATCAAAACGTAGGCTGTCTTAGTGAAGGTCAGCTTTGTTGATAACCACCAGATACCCACCAATATCGCTAGAGCCGGGACAATTTCGGCAATCCATACTGCTCTTGAAGAGGGAGCAAATGCTGAAAATAGAAACACAATCAGATAAAGCGTCGTTAATGAAAGCAATGGTCGATTTTGAGCAAGTGGCGTAATTGTCATATCGAGATCTCTCGTCGAAGTTTTTAATAGTGTTACATAATATTGAACAGTGTTCAATTGAGCTGTAATCACCATATTTGTTGAAAACTGGCGTTATCGCCCAGTATCTAGACAAACGGTTGCGAGAGTTTCACAAAAGTTTGATTTACAACAAAGCGAACCTTAAAATCGCTTCATCACTACATAACAAGAAAGAAAAGTCATGAAACTGGAAACTGTCGATTACCTTGCTGACGACGCAGCAGAACAATTTGTTCGCTCTCTACGTGAAACTGGTTTTGGTGTTCTTAAGAACCACCCAATCCCGAAAGAGCTTGTTGAGTCTATTTACGAAAACTGGTACCAATTCTTCATCTCTGAAGAAAAAGAGAACTTCCACTTTAATGTTGAAACACAAGATGGATATTTTCCACCATCAGTGTCTGAAGTTGCTAAGGGCCACACTGTAAAAGACATCAAAGAGTACTTTCACGTATACCCTTGGGGCCAAATTCCTGAGCAGCTAAAAGAACAGATTCTAGATTACTACCAACGTGCGAATGCTTTTGCTCAAGAGCTTCTAGGATGGGTTGAAGCTCATGCTCCTAAAGAAGTACAAGAGAAGTTCTCTATCGCGTTGTCTGAAATGATCAACGGCAGTGAGCAGACTCTGCTTCGTGTTCTTCACTACCCACCAATGCAAGGTGACGAAGAGCCAGGCGCTATCCGTGCAGCAGCACACGAAGACATCAACTTACTGACTGTTCTTCCTGCAGCAAACGAGCCGGGCCTTCAAGTTAAAGCTCAAAACGACGAGTGGTTAGATGTTCCATGTGACTTCGGCAACATGATCATCAACATTGGTGACATGCTTCAAGAAGCATCGGGTGGTTACTTTCCATCGACAACTCACCGTGTAATCAATCCATCAGGTGAACGCCAAGAGAAATCTCGTATCTCTTTGCCTCTATTCCTTCACCCGAAACCGGAAGTTGTGCTGTCTGAAAAGTACACAGCAAACGAGTACCTAATGGAGCGCCTAAGAGAACTTGGCGTTATCTAATTAGCGAAATCTTTCGTACTAAAATTGGTATAGATATCAAAGGTCAGCTAAATTGCTGACCTTTTTTGTATCGGTACCGCAGGCTCACTTCTGCATTGATGGCGGTTGCACTCACTTAATGACTTTCGGTTTCATGATGAAAGGGTGCCTTTGAGCCAAGCGTTTGAAAGTTGTTGGTCCATTAGCTCGACAAATCGCAGAAAATCGCTTTCAATTAAAAGAGATACGTCAATGGTTATGATGTAGGTTGCTCATTGTATCCAATACCCTAGTCATCCATTAATACAGAAAAGCTAACTGAGTCTACTATGTCGAATCATCAAGAGGTGAGATCAAACTTTCATTGCCATATGGAGAATCCATTGCTTTGGCCGATTATGGAAGTGCTTAAGCAAAAGCCAAGCGGCTGGAAAGTACACACATTGGCGGTTCACCTTAACGACCTTGGATTTGTGCCGGTGCTAGACCCAGCACCTGAGAAAGAGTTGTTTAAAAAGAACTTCCTCATCATGAATGCGCTTTATCAGCTTCAAGAAACCTTACACCCTGATGGTTGGCTACAAGTCCAAGCGATGGACATTGAATTGATGAATGGTCGGTATCACGGAAGCAGTCACAGCATCGATCATCAAGACCCACTGCGAGAATACTACATTAATTGGGTTAACTATGAAGCGGACGAGGGCGAAGTCAAAAGGCTGCTGAACGAGTTCTGGACTCGGTACAGAAAGTTTGTCGGTGGTGATGAACTCGATATGGATAGAAGCCGAGCGTTAAATTTGTTTGAGTTACCGTTGGACGCGACTCACCATGAGATTAGAAAGCGATGGCGACAATTGGCTTTGCGCTGGCATCCAGATCGGGACGAGGGAAATACGGCGAAATTCCAGACGCTCTGTGAAGCATGGAATGTATTACGAAGCTCGTAATCGAAAGTAACTCTTATTGCGCGGTTTATGACCCTTTAGATAAAGTGAAATTTAGGCCCTAATATATAAAATTGAAAAGCCCCACATTGTGAGTGACACAAGTGGGGCTTTGTCGTCATTACGCTATGTTCTGTAACTATATTAAGCGTCGTTACTACTTCATTTAATGGTGCTACGACTGGTCTTTGCTTTCACCACTTTTATGCTCAAATGCATAATCGAGTACTTTACGGATATATGGCGCGCCAACTTTTGAACCGCCGTTGCCGTGCTCAATGACCACCGTCGCGACATACTCAGGGTGCTCGTAAGGTGCGAAAGCCGTGTAAAGCGCATGGTCGAGTAAATGCTTAGCTAACTTCTTCGAGTTGTAGACCTGATCTTTCGCAAGATCAAATACTTGTGCCGTACCTGATTTTCCGCCGCTAGTGTAGTTGGTTCCCTTAAATGCGCGTCTACCGCTACCTCGACTACCGTGGTTTACCAGTCTCATTGCATTGATGGGTACATCCCATATTTTGTCAGGGACTTCAGTGATAGACGGCATAGGTTCAGGTGTAACGAGTTGTTGTGTGTCAAAGTCCTCACCATGATCCAAGATTGCTCTCAGGATATGAGGTGGCATCACCTTTCCATGATTGACCAACACTGAAGTCGCTTTTGCCAGTTGCATTGGTGTCGATGTCCAATAACCTTGGCCAATGCCAATAGGAACAGTGTCACCTTGATACCAAGGGGTACGATAGCGCATCATCTTCCATTCTCGAGTCGGCATGTTGGCGGTGCTTTCTTCATAGATATCGATACCTGTCGGTTCACCAAAACCAAAGCGATTCATCCAGCTTGAGATACGGTCAATGCCCAAGTCAAAAGCGGTTTGATAGAAGAACGAATCCACTGACTCTTCAATGGCTTGAGTAACGTCGACAGGGCCGTGACCCCAGCGTTTCCAGTCACGCCATGATTTAGAGTTGCGTTTGGAACCGGGAATTTGCCATGAGCCGTGGTCATTACGAATCGTATCCTCGGAGATGACATGTTCTTGCAGTCCCGCTACAGCCATAAATGGTTTCACGGTTGACGCCGGAGGATAAACGCCGAGAGTAGTGCGGTTTACCAACGGGTGAGCAGGATCATTCAACAAACGTTGATAGTTCTTGCTAGAAATACCGTCGACAAAGAGGTTCGGGTCGTAGCTGGGGCTTGATGCCATTGCAAGTACACTGTTGTCTTTCGGGTCAAGAACGACCGCGCTGCCTGTTCGGTGATCAAGCTGATCGAATACGTATTTTTGTAGTTCGAGGTCGATATTTAAAACGATATCTTTTCCTGCTACCGGAGCTACATACTCGATGGTGCGGACGACTCGCCCACGGCTGTTTACTTCGACTTCTTGATAACCTTTGGTACCGTGCAAAATGTCTTCGTAATAGCGTTCGACACCAAGCTTACCGATAATGGTAGTCGCTTGATAATTCGCTTCGATGCCTTTTTCTTCTAGTCTCTTAAGATCGCTATCATTGATGTGTGCGACATATCCCAAGACATGGGTAAGTACTTCTCCATTTGGATAAAATCGTTTCAAGCTGGTATCAATCGATAAGCCGGGGAATTGGTACTGGTGCACTGAGAACTTAGCAATTTCTTCTTCGCTTAGGTTCTCTAATATCGTGACAGATTTGAAACGGCGAGTGTTGTGATAACGCTTTTTGAAACGAGCAATCTGCTCAGCCTCTCGCGGGATGTATTTGTCCAACTTGGTAAGCATTGCATCGACATCATCAGTTTGCTCTGGAATCATCGTTAGATTAAAGACGAGTTCATTCTCGGCGAGCAACACACCATTGCGGTCGTAAATAAGCCCGCGAGTCGGGGGAATAGGTAATACTTTGATTCTGTTGCCATCGGCACGGGTTTGATAGCTTTTAAAATTTTCGACTTGAAGTCGGTAAAGGTTGCCGACTAAGACAAGAGTGAACAGCAAGATCCCACAAAACGCAACGGTTACACGATTTTTGAACAGATTTACTTCTTTTTTATGGTCACGCATCTTAACGCGTTTATGATTCATTGAAGCCTCAAGGGTTTGTTACATTTAGTTACACCTATCGAGTCGGAACTTTATATGAATATCGCCATAGTTTTGTAAAAGCTGTGTCATGATTTTTAGGATAAGCACAATATTGGTGGGTTTTATCTTCAAACAAGAAAAGTGAGGCAGGAGACGGTCTTAAGGCTTTAGATCTAGAGCTAGCGAATAAAAAAACGGCCCTCAGAATGAGAGCCGTCAATAGAATTTATGATGCTTGAATCTAACTTAGTTTGAAGGTTTGAACTGAGACTTACGCATACGGTTTAGTGCGGCCATTACATCCAATACTCTTGGTTTCGCTAAGTCACCGTAGTTTGGCATGTTCACGTGCCACTCATCGCTTAAGATAGCGCTAAACTCTTTAGCTGGGTTATTTGACCAACCTGGAGTTTGTGCAAACTGGAACCATGCCCAACCAATCGCGTTAACTTCTGATGTTGACTCTAACTGCTCTAATGCAGAAAGGTCAGCGAATTCCTTACCAAAACGCAGAGACTCTTTGCCTTTGGCGTTAACACGGAACTTACCGTCAGTAAGAATATTCATCAGTGCTGCGCGGTTTAACGAACGAGGAACAAACGTTTCTAATGCCGTCTCACATTCGTTAGTACGTTGAGTAGGGTGTTGAGCTATCACTTCTTGTGCTTTTGCAGTTACGTCTACCGCTTGGTAATCGTGCATTTGAATCACAGTGTCAGCCACATCTAAGTAATCGCCAGAACCCCCCATTACAACAATGGTAGAGATATCCATCTCTTCACGTAGTTGGCCAATACGGTCAACAAGTGGCGTGATTGGCTCAGCACCTTTTGATACTAGCGCTTGCATACGTTCGTCACGAATCATGAAGTTAGTCGCTGACGTATCTTCATCAATAAGTAGCGTTTGAACGCCTGCTTCAATTGATTCTTGTAACCAAGCGGCTTGCGATGTCGAGCCAGACGCATCTTGTGTACTGAAATCAGATGTGTCTTTTTGCATCGGCAAATGGTTGATGTAATTTGATAGGTTCAAGTTGTGAACACAGCGGCCATCTTCAGCGCGGATCTTCATCGTATCAGTCGCCGTCACGATACCTTCACGACCGTCACCAGGAATATGGTTGTAGATAGAACGTTCAACGGCGTTCAACAGCGTAGATTTACCATGGAAACCACCACCAACGATTAGCGTGATACCTTTTGGAATGCCTAGGCCAGTCACATCACCTTGGTTCGGTGTGTTTAAAGTAACACTCAACGATTCTGGAGCAGCAAAAGGCACCGCACCTTTCATTGGTAGGTCACAGTTACCAGCAATACGAGGTAATACGCTGCCATTTGCTACGAATGCCGCTAGGTTGTTTTCTTCCAATTGCGCACGCAACGCGTCTTGGTCTTCAACGGCTTCACAATGCTTAATCATCGCTTCAATGTTGAGTTCGCGTTCAAGCGTTGCGCGACGAATAAATTTAGGCAAATAGAATGTAATGATGTTGATTGCTTTCTTTGCAAGAATACTACGCCCATCAGCCGGTAGGTTGATACGAAAACGAATTTCGATACCGTGCTCGGTGAAAACCACAGATGTGTTATCCAAAACAGTTTGGCCTGTTAGTGCGATAGACACAGTCGTTTCTTGCTTAGCAAATTCAGAGAAGCTACGTGCAATAAAATCACGCGCTGCTACTTGGTATTCGTAAGACTTTTCTTTCAGCCAACCTAACCCTGTTAACGACCAGGCGCGTGTTGCGCGAAAACGTGAAGAAGATGCGTACGGGTCACCTTGAACGTGGTCGATGTGTAATTCGAAATCAGCAAAGTCGTATTGACCTTTAATTTGTTGATATGCGCGGAAGTTTTGTTTTTCGAGCTTTTTAAGCTTTGCAGTCAACTGATCCATAACGAGGAATGCCTATATAAAGGGAAGATTAAAACAGAAAGGCGGCGATTATAAAAATCACCACCTTTAGAGTAAAGAGAAAGTAGGCCTAAATCCAAAACAAACTGCTCTTTTTCGCTTTAAGCGTAACGGGTTGTCCCCAAATAGTTTTGATTGATTAAACTGTGTTCGAATTCTTGGCTCGGCATTGGCCGCCCATAAAGGTAACCTTGGCCCACATCGCAGCCCTCGTTGATAATAAATTGCTCCTGAACTTCCGATTCTATGCCTTCAATTGTGACTTTTAGGTCGAGCTTCTTCGCGATTTGGACAATAGAACGAACGATTTCCGAGTCTTCGTGTGAGTTAAGCATCTGATCGATGAAGCTCTTATCAATTTTAATCGTGTCGAACGGAAATTTCTTGAGATAACTGAAAGACGCGTAGCCTGTACCAAAGTCATCCAGTGACAATGTAACGCCAATGTCATGCAGCGATTCTAAGGTATTCTTAGCGACAACTTCATCGGCAATCAGGCCACTTTCTGTCACCTCGAGTTCCAAGAAGTGGGGTTCTAGGTGATAGGTTTCGAGTAGGTGAACCACTTGTTCCGCAAAGTGCACATTCTTGAGTTGAATTGCAGACACATTCACAGCCATCTTGAAATCTTCAACGTATTCGGACCACTCTTTCGCTTTTTCAATCGCATTACGCAGAACAAAGCTTCCGACTTCGAAAATCAAGCCGTTTTGCTCGGCCATATGTATCAAGGTTTCGTTGGAGATATCACCTAATACTGGATGGCGCCAACGTAGTAGGGCTTCAGCACCGACCCAACGATGCGTTAATGGACATACCTTAGGTTGAAAGTAGAGCATGAGGTCATCATTACGGACAGCTTGAAGCAAATAACCTTCGATCTTATTGATGTGACTTTGTTGTTCAGTATGAGATTGAGAGTAGTAAGCGAATTTTTGTCCGGAATCTTTACAGGCGAGCATGGCTTCTGATGATTTCTGGAGAATGCTTTCCGCATCATCTTCGTTATCAGTAATCGCGATCCCGATAAAGGCATGCAAATGTACTTTGTCACTGTCGATATCGAACTCTGAATGGCCGACCTTAACGAGCGTCTGGCAAAGTTCTTCTAGGCGTTGGTGCAAATCTTTTACGCTGAACGCCAGTACTAGATCGATAGAAGTAGGGCGTGCAGTTAGTACCTCGATATCCGAGATACTGTCGATACGTTGTCGGTATTCAACTAACACTTGGTCTAACGCGTCATAACCATATCGAGCCTGTATACGCCTTCCATTCGTAAACCCTATATGAATAACCGCAAATGAACTGTCCGTCAGCCTTTGCTGTGACGACAGTTTGTTATTTAGGCGAGACTCGAATGCGGTTCGGTTCAAAAAACCGGTGCCGATGTCATGATTCTTTTGGAAGTTTATCTTTTGTTCAGCCGCTCTTCGCTTATCAATCTCTTGGTTTAAAGAATAATTGAGGCTCGCGAGATCTTTAGTGCGAGTGTAAACCCGGTTCTTTAAGTCACGATTCATTTGGGTGAGTTTAGCGTGCTGAAACAAGGTTTTAAGCTGGGATTCTATCGAGGTACGAAAGCTTTCTAATAGCTTGATATAGGTAGGTGTGTAGTGGTTCTCTTTCGAGTCCAAGATACAAATAGTACCGAACAATTCGCCGTTAGGCCAAAACAGCGGAATGCCACAATAAGAGATTAAGCCAAGCTTTGTGTCGGGGTTGTTTTCCCAATCAGGATCGGCAAGCGCATTGGGCACCACAAGCTGTTGCTGAGATTCCATCACCGTTTCGCAGTAAAGCCCATTTCCTAAGGTCTCAGAATCGCCTTTGTTGTAAGGGTTATCCTCACTGCGGCTGGTAGAGAAAACTTCAATGTAGTTGGTGTGAACGCGCATGATAAGTGCGGCGGGAACTTCAGTGATTTGAGCCAAGAGGTCGACAATATTCTGCCAACTGGAGGCCATATCGTCAGGGATATCTAAGTCTATCGTTTTTATCTTCTTCATATGACTCCGAGTCAATTATGCTAAATGCATCAACACATCCTGTGTTAATTAAGATGAACCAAATAAACTGTGAATCTTACTTTTACTAAGTATAAGAAATGTTGCACAAAAAAACCTCTGCAATTTTGCAGAGGTTTTCAAATGTGAATCTGGGTCTCAGTAATGAGATAAGTTTCGATTAAGGCTTTAACTTTATAAAATCATCAGTGTTAAGTTTCTCTTTATAGTCTACCGACGGTTGAGCAAACCCGTTCAACTGTAAAAACTCTTCTTTGAATCCTTGATAGTCGCCAATTGCTTGGAAGTTGTTTTCATCCATAGCTTCAAGTAGCTCAGTCACATGGGCTTGGGTTTCTGGATCGAGTTCCCATTCATCCATACGAATTAGGCGTTCGCCGTCCAGAGGGACTTTTGATTGACCATAGAGTTTGCTACTAAACAGACGCTGCATTTGTTGGATACAACCTTCGTGCGTCTCTTTCTCTTTCATCACTTTATATAAAGCGAGCAGATAGGGGCTTAACCCCGGAATGAACACACTGGCTTTGGTGACGAGTGCCTTACACACAGTCGCATAGGCATTACCGCCGAAGTTTGCTAGTTCAAGATTCAGCGCATGGCTGGTTTGATGAAGGTCTATTTTAGCGCGTCCCAAAGTGCCGTCTAAATAAATAGGGTGCGTGACTTCTGGACCAACATAAGAAAATGCGATGGTTTTACAACCTGGGGCAATGGATTCAGCGTTGATGAGCTCATCTATCCACTGTTCCCAATCTTCGCCGCCCATGACTTTAAGGGTACTTTCGGCTTCTTTTTCCGTCGCTGCAGCAAGTGTGTTTGTCACCCAGTTGTCGTGCTCTAGCGAGATAGTCGCGCCGGTAACGCTTTCACCAATAGGCTTAATGGCAGAACGCCAAAGCTCATCAGAATTTGGCTTAGGTCGAACGCCAGCCGCTAAGCTATAGATAATCAGATCCACTTCACCTTCGAAGTAGGTTTCAATGGCTTCGACAACTTGTGTACGTGTTTCTTGTGAAAATGCATCGCCAACGATGTTGATAGCAGTGCGTTGCTCTCGTTCGGCTTCTTTCTTGAAGTAGATGTTGTTGTACCAACCAGCACTACCGAGGGACTTTTCGTTAGGACCGCGCTCGAATGAGACGCCGATGGTGTCAGCTTTTGCACCGCCAAAGGTCACGGCAATACGAGCGGCAAGGCCGAAGCCTGAGGAAGCGCCGATAATCAGTACTCGTTTAGGGCCATCTTTGATTTGCGGCGCACTCTTAACAAACTTGATTTGTTGCTTTACGGCTTCTTGACAGCCAAGAGGGTGAGCGCTTTTGGCTACCACACCCTTGATAATAGGTTCGATCAGCATAAATAACCTTACAGTTAACGGTGATATGCACTCAGGCTAACGTAAAGCTGTGTAAAATTTATTGAGCTAGACCATTAAAACTTAAAGATACTGATATAATTCTTCGGCGACGAATTCAGCGATCCAAGGTTGAGCTTCTGGTTTTGGATGCAGTCCGTCGTTCATCATCCACTCAGGTTTAAGGATGATATGCTCAAGGAAAAATGGCAAAAGCGGCACATTTTGTTGATCAGCAAGCGCTGCAAAAACGTATTCAAATTGCTGGTTGTAACGCTTACCGTAATTCGGTGGGATTTTAATCTGCATCATGATTGGCTTGGCGCCCGCAGCTTTTATCTGCTCAATGATTTGATCAAGGTTCGCAGACATCAGCTTAGGTGGGAAGCCACGAAGGCCATCATTTGCACCGAGTTCAATAAGAACAGTGTCTGGAGCATGTTCTTCAAGCAATTGTGGTAAACGAGCTAACCCGTTGCCGGTTGTGTCACCCGAAATACTGCCGTTAACCACGGTAACTGTTTTGTCATGCTTCGCTAATGCGTTTGGCAATAGACTTGGCCAACTCTGTTTGATGTCCATGTTATAACCAGCACTCAAGCTATCACCAAGTACCAGTAACTTAGAATCTAACTCGGTATCTTGAGCCAAAGAAGCGGTTGAAAATATAATAAAGAATAAAAAGGAAATTAGTCGAGTCATGCATACATCCATCATTAAAGCAGAAGCTGTTTCGAAGACAGTGTCTACTAATCAAGAACATTTAACAATCCTAGAGCACGTCGATATTGATATTCGTGAAGGTGAAACTGTCGCGATTGTCGGCACATCTGGTGCAGGTAAATCAACCCTAATGACGTTGCTTGCAGGGCTTGATGTGCCAACGAAAGGCGAAATCAGTTTATTAGGGCAGCCGCTTTCACAGCTTGATGATGAGGCAAGGGCTAAGATCCGCAGTGAATCGGTAGGGTTTGTATTTCAAAGCTTCTTATTAATCCCAAGCCTTTCTGCGCTGCAAAATGTCACGCTTCCTTGTTTACTTAAAGGTGAAGACGAAGATATCGAACGTGCGACGGCTTTGCTTGAGTCAGTGGGCTTGAAAGACAGGCTTGATCACCTGCCATCTCAGCTATCAGGCGGTGAACAACAAAGGGTCGCTTTAGCTCGTGCTTTTATGATCAAGCCAAAAATCCTTTTTGCTGACGAACCCACAGGCAACCTAGACCAACAAACGGCAGCCAAAATTGTCGAGTTATTGTTTGAGTTGAACTCATCCCACGGCACAACGCTTGTTCTAGTGACGCATGATCCTAAACTCGCACAACGTTGCCAACGAACACTTAAGATGCATGTCGGTCAGATAGAGGAAGTCTAAATTGAATTCATCAAACGGACTGAATAAACGCCTGTTCTCATGGAGTGTCGAAGAGATTCGACACGGTCAGTTGTGGCCAGTTTCCATAGCATTAACACTGATCATTGCGTGTGTTTTTGCATTGTCGGCATTGGCCGAACGTATGGAGCAGGTGATTGTTAAACAAGGCAAAGATGCACTTACTGCCGATAGTGTGTTTATTTCAGCAAACCCAATCCCGCAACCCTTGCTAGACCTCACTCAGGTTGAACAGTTAGAAAGCTCTCAGTTGACCCGTTTTTCAACGATGGCATTCAGTGATAACTCGATGCAGCTAGTGACGGTGAAAGCGGTTGAAAGTAATTACCCATTACGCGGTGAAATGATCTTAGAGGGTGCTGATAAAGCATCAAGTAACCATGTTGAGCCAGGTGAACTTTGGTTAGACGAGCGTATATTTGCGCAGCTAGATGTTGAGGTTGGTGACAATGTCACTATTGGCGATGCCGATTTAACGATAACAGGGCGTATCACCCAAGAGCCAGGTTTGAGCTTTAACCCATTCCAACAAATGCCAGCTGTGCTAATTCATACCAGCGATATCGAGGCCACTGGAGCAATTCAACCGGGCAGTCGTGTAAGCTTTAGGCTTTTTCTAAACGGTGATGATACAAAACTGAAAGCCGCGCAAGACAGCGTAGAATTAACACCAAGCGATCGCTGGCGTACTCAAGACTCTGCGAGCCGTACTAACGACATGTTCGAAAGCACGACTCAATATCTTTCGTTAACTGTGGCTATCGTTGTGATAATGGCGGCGACCACTTTGGTACTTACTTGCCAACATTATGTTGCGAGTCGCCGTAAAACGATCGCGATGCTTAAGAGTTTGGGTGCAAGCAAGCAGTGGATCGTTAAATGGTTGTTTGTACAGGTATCTCTGTTAGTGATCATCGGCGCTGTACTTGGAATTACAATAGGGGTCGGCTTAGAGTTTCTACTTCGTATACCTTTAGGTGATTTGTTGCCAACACCACTTCCTAGCTATGGTATTGAACCTGTCATTTTGGCGATTTTATCAAGCATCCTCATTGGTGTGCCTGCTCTTGGTATTCCGTTAATTGGCTTGGTAAACACCTCGGCAATCAGCGTGATTCAATCAAGTCATCAGTCCAATGAAAGCTACAAGAAATACCTGTTGTTGCTGGTGCCTATTATTCCAATGATGCTGATGTACGGCGATAACCTGTTGGTATGGATAGTTCTAGCGGGTATCGCTTGCCTGTTCTTTGTGCTCGCGATTGTCAGTACGTTTGTTCTGCGTTTGGTCGGCAAGCTGCCGACGTCGACATCTATGCGCTTGGCATTGAGCCGAATTAATCGCACACCATTAGCAACAGGGATTCAATTTGGTTCTTTAGCGCTGTCTTTGATGCTGCTATCGATCATATGGCTAGTGAGAAGTGACTTGCTGTCGGATTGGCAGCAAACCTTACCTGAAAACGCGCCAAATGCGTTTGCGCTGAATATTGCGAGCTATGAGAAAGACAGTTATCTCGAGACGATTGATGCAAACGAAGTAGAGCGTACTCAAGCGTTTCCAATTATACGAGGAAGACTCACAACCATTAACGGCGTTGAGGCGGAAAAATACAGCGAGACCTCAGAAGAAACAGATGCACTAAGCCGCGAGATCAACTTCACATGGGGAGATAGCCTGCCTGAGTACAATGAAGTGTTAGAAGGCAGTTGGACACAAGAGCAGGGCGTATCTGTGGAATCCGATGTCGCGGAACAGCTGGGTCTAAAGATTGGCGATGAGCTATCGTTCACAATCAACAGCCAGAATGTCTCTGCCAAGGTGAACAGCATCCGAAAAGTAGAGTGGCGAGAAATGAAGCCAAATTTCTACTTCATATTTACGCCAGATGTTTTGAGCTCTATTCCTTCTACTTGGCTCGTGAGTTTCCGACTAGAAGAACAACATAATCAGATGCTCAACGAACTCTCTCGAAATCACCCAACCGTGAGTTTGATGGATATTCGTAAGATGGGTAGCAAGATCCAAGAGTTGCTCAAACAGATTGTTTGGTCGATAACCGTACTTGCGGCTTTGGGTGTGGTAGCAGGGTTGTTGCTAATCTTTACTCTGTTGCGATTGAGCTTGTTTCAAAGACAACAAGAGATACGTTTGTACCGCACTCTAGGTGCGAGTAAGAAGCGAATTCTCAACACGATTTGGTGTGAATACGGGTTAATGGCGCTAGTGGCTGGCTCGATTGCTGCGTTGGGTTCTGAGCTCAGTGTTGCAGGGGTAATGAACTTTGGCTTCGAGTTAGAACCTTCACTCCACCCAATGCTGTGGATAGCGCTACCCGTACTAACGTTCATCACATTGGCCGCGGTAGTGAATAGCTTAATCAAACGTTTGTTGGCACCAGTAAACAAGGATTTTGGCTAGTCTCTAGCGAGATCTCACAAATGCTTAAAACGGTCTAAAAGTGACATTATTTATATTTAGTCATGCACTATTTATAAGGCGTCGCTTTAGACCGTTTTTTATTTGACCAATGCGTAGCACAAGTAACGAATATCGCACCTTAATTTTCCAATTTTTTAGTGTTTTTTAAAACTAATCGCACAATAATGCCGATTTAATGAACAGCGGTTAGTCCCTGTAAACAAAGGGTTTGCGCAACTTAGCAAGAACGTTATCAACAGTTATCCACAAAAACGGTGGATAACTTTAGGGATAAGTTAACATCTATGTTTTAAGAGTACTGATGCAGCCTTTATGTGGCGTCACTTAGGACAATTTTGACTGTTAGAATAACCTTTAAAACTCTATCTGGAGTTATTGAGTCAAGAGATTATTTATGTTTTTTACATAGATATTAAATCCCACTTAACTAAGACCTTGATAAAAATGTGTTTTAATTCATCGCAGAACAAAAGTAGAATAGCGGCAGTTAATCTTATTCTACAGAACACGATGAACCACAAAAAAACGGATACAAATCAGCCTTCTATTGCCATTGTTGGTGGTGGTATTGCCGGAACAACAAGCGCGATTCACTTTAGTGAGTTGGGTTTTAAGGTCACTATCTTGGAAAAAGGGCCGAGTTTGGTTAATGGTCCACCAATTTGCCACCTGCACGCTGGCGGCAATTTGTATCGAGATATTTCTGTAGAGCAGTGTCTTCAGTTGCTCACGCAGTCAATTGATACCGTCCGCTTGTTTCCCCACACGATCAATATTCGTCCGACAATTATCGCTGTTCCACACAGTGATGGTGGAGAGCCGTTGGATCTACTTCCGCGTCTAAAGATAATCAAGGACGCTTATGCTGAACTTGTTAATCAAGATAAAAGTAACCAAGTGCTTGGTAAGCCGGAAGAGTATTACAAGCTGTACAGCAAAGAAGAGTTATTAACACTTGCCACCCAAACACAGCCTCTAAAACCAACATCGCTTGATGATTGGTGTATTCCTTTCGCTAAACATACGGATCTAGAAACCCTTAAGTATCCTGTTGCTATAGTTCAAGAGTATGGCTGGAGTGTATTCCGCTTGTCTGCAACCGCTCAACTGTCTTTGGGGCAACAATCGAATTGCTCAGTATTAACCAACAGCCGATTACAATCTGTTGAATCGTTAGAGCAAGGCTGGTCTTTGACTTATACAGACGCTGAGAACCAAAGCTGTCATTTAACGACCGACTACTTGATTAATGCAAGTGGCTTTGAAACGGGCATCGTGGATGACTTTGTCGGTTCTAAGCAACAAAGGCTTGTTGAGTTCAAAGCCGCATACGTTACAGAGTGGCCGTATTCGCAAGAGTGTAAGGAAGAGTGGCCAGAGGTTATCTTCCATGGCCCGAGAGGCACACCGCAAGGCATGGCTCAGCTAACACCGTACGCTGATGGTGTATTCCAACTTCACGGTATGACAGAAGGGATTACTCTGTTTGAGGGGGGGCTTGTTTCATCATCAACAGATTCATCACAACCTCAGCTGCCTTCTAAGCTTCTTAAGAAAATCGTATCAGGTTGGAGTGAAGAGCAGCTTGAATTAAGAACTCGCGCTGCGATAACGCATATGTCTCAGTTCATCCCAAGTTTTAGCTCTGCACTGGTAGGTGGTAAGCCTCTGTTCGGTGCACAGCAGATTCCGGGAACCGATCCGAGCTTAAGAGCTTCAGACGTTTCATTCTGTGGTGATCGCTATGCTCGACTTGAAGTAGTCAAAGCTTCCTCAACCTTAGAGGCTGCACAAAAGGTTGCTGAGCATTGGTTTGATGTCGCAGAGTCAGTATCGATTGAAGATACACACTCAGTGACAATGTCACTTAATCTAAGTAATATTGAGAATAGAGCGATAGATTTGACACAAGAACGTGGATACCCAGAAGCCCTTGCAAAGGTATCAGGCCAAGATCACGCTTAAAATTGCGCTGATTCTCCTAGCGTTTAAATCATGATGGCCTTACCAAAAAAATCCAGCTTGCTGCAAACAGTAAGTTGGATTTTTAGTTTATACGTCTTGCTCATGTTCTTAATTTAAGTGGCTTTTACCTACAGGGGCGCATCAATAACCGAAAAATTGAGCCCATTGGCACCACACATCTTGTAATCCTAAGCGATCGCCTTTACTAAACGAGACCTCATGTCCAGGTTTGGCTTGTGCTAAGCGCGGTAAATCGATTCTGGCGACACATCCAATCTTCGGATAGCCACCAATGGTCTGCCTGTCATTAAGCAACACGATAGGTTGCCCATCTTGGGGGATTTGAATCGCACCTAAGGCTATGCCTTCTGACAATAGCGAAATATCAGGTGAATCAACCGATTCACCACTCAGTCGATAGCCCATGCGATTTGAATTTTGGTCAACGTGATACTGTGCGTTATACAAAGTCTCTTTTGCTGACTCGGAGAACAGCTCGCTTTGATAGCCTTCAATCACTCGCAGGTTCACTGGTAGGTTGTAATTAGGCGTGTATCGGAAGGTGACACTCAACGCTTTAAACGGGCGAGAGAGTTTGTGTTGGGTAAACGCAATTTTTTGCCCTTGCTGACATGGCTCTCCATCTTGCGTTAATCCACCAATCTTTTCACGAGTCACCGTAGAACAGCTATCAAGAGTTGATGGGACATCGAAGCCACCCTTAACGGCTAAATACGCTCTTAGACCATTTTTAGGTAAACCAAATGCGAGAACTTGCCCTGCGAAAGCTTGAAAAGTGCGCCAGTTAGACTGTGGTTTGCCATCGAGCTTCGCTTGTAAATCGCCACCACATAACGCCATCTCGCAATCAAAATCGATTCGTAACGCACATTGCCCAAGCGTGATTTCCAACGCCGCTTGGTTGACTGGGTTTCCGAGCAGGTGATTGGCCCAGCTATACGAGTAATCATCAACAGGGCCACCTTGTGTCAACCCGAGATGAGCGACACCAAATCGTCCGAAGTCTTGAATCAAACTCAACGGGCCAGGTTTAATCACTGTTAGTGTTGGTTTAGCTATTGTGTTAACCATTAGCGACATCTCCACTAATCTCCATAAGCCTAAGCTCTACAAATTCTTGTTTTGAAATCGCGATGAAACGGACTGTGTCACCGACATTGAGCAGAGACAGCGGCGTTTGCGTGGTATCAGCGTTCTTCAATTGGCTGTGATCAAACAGTGCGAGCGGGCAATTGCCAATAATATTCCAACCGCCCGGTGAGTCCGAAGGATACACCGCCGTTTTCGTATCCGCGATGGCGATGCTGCCTTTCGGTACACTTAAACGTGGGGTTGAATGACGAGGCAAAGCAAGCTCGTTGACCACATCAGACATAAACGCAAAACCAGGCGTAAACCCAATGGCACTGACGCTGTAAGTCTGTGAGGTGTGATGTTGAATGATCTCATCCAGCGACAGGCCTTTGGCTTGATATCGGTCTAAATCGAGTGCTGTTTCTGGTGAGTAATAAGCGGGAAGCTCGATAGTGTTACGCGTGTTAATAACACTAGAGAAGGACGAAATAGCATGACTCAACAAGGCGTTGAGTTGTTCCATGAGCTGATGTTCTGAAATTCTATAAGGTAAGTAGTCAACCAGAATGGTGTGATAAGCAGGTGTCACATTCATCAACACCGACGCTAAGTTTTGACGAATAGCATCGGAAAAATGAGCCATGTACTGCGCATATTGAGCGCTAGATTGATTATTTGAAGGCGATAGCGTCAAGGTCACCAAAACGCTGCATTCTGCGACTGGCGCTATATTGAACTCAATTTGATTCGTCGTCATTTCGTTTCCATACGTTTGTTTGCCTTTGATTTACTTACTGTCTTTTGTTTGCTTATTTGGCGTGTCTCACTTCCGTGTCCAAACCAATACAAAGCAATTAGACCTTACGAGCAATTGGTTAAGTGCTCGTAAGGCGAGCGATAAGACCATGCGCCATACGAATCACACGCTTCATATTAGTTAAAAGCGTTGAGGTCTTGTCTGATTTTTCTAATTAATGCGATAGATTGGGGATTATCACCATGAACACAGATGGTATCGGCTTCAATCGGCAGTCTTTCACCTTCAATGGTCGTGACCGAACCGTAGTTAATGATTTGCATGACTTGGTTGTAGATGTCGTCTTGATTAACGTAAACCGAGCCTTTTTGAGTTCGCGGCGATAACTGCCCATTATTCAAGTATGCACGGTCGGCAAACGCTTCAAACAAGAGGGGTAAGTCATGATCGTCAGCAATATCTAAATACTGCTGATTGTCTGACGAAGAGAGAATCATCAAGGGGATGTTAAATTCAGCGACGGCTTGGGCTACCGCATTAAACACATCAATGTTCGCCATCATATCGTTGTAAAGGGCGCCATGAGGTTTCACATAGCCAACAGAGGTGTGGTGATAGCGGCACAGCGCTTGTAGTGCACCGACTTGATAACAAACCAGCTCACTGATCTCGTCCATGGTATGAGGAATAGAACGGCGACCAAACCCAACTAAATCTTGATAACCAGGGTGAGCACCAATTTGGGTGTGATAGTGCTGCGCCAGTTTTATGGTTTTGGACATAACGTGCGGATCAGACGCATGAAAGCCACAAGCGATGTTTGCCATATCGACCCATTCCATGACCGACTCATCATCGCCCATCTTCCAATTGCCGAAACTTTCTCCCATGTCGCAATTAAGCAAAATCTTCGTTGTCACGTGGTGCTAATCCTTTACGTTGAGGTAAGTAATGACGGTCTTATAAATGCCATAAATAAACAGTGACCTGACTCAAACTTTCGACACCGAAAATTTACCAGTATGGCATTTCATATATAGTTGAACTATTGATTAAAGGATTAATATCTATCTGTATATTAGGTGAGCACATGATATCGCGCCAGGTTTGCTTAGGACTAGCATTAACGACACCTGTTTTTGTAGCTGCTCAAGAAAACTCTTTAGACCAACTCATGTCGATGAGCCTTGAAGAGTTGTCTATGTTAGATGTTGAAATGGAAACGGCTTCGAAAGTGACACAAAAACTTACCGAGATTTGTGTCAACCAAGAGTCTGTATATGTGAGGGTCTCTCATGAATTCTAAGTGGCTCAAGTACCGTAATAAACTCGGTTTTAATAAACTCAGCCTTGCCACTTTAGCTATGTTTATTGTGCCTTTGAATACATCTGCGGCTAGCTTCAAGCCTTATGAAGTGAAAGCGGTGTACCTTTTTAGAATTGCCAACTTTATTCGTTGGAACGACGAAAGCACAATGAATACGGTTAACTTCTGCGTGATTGGCGATGAGAAGGTAAGCACAGCACTGACGTCGATTACACAAGGGAAATCTATTCGTTCTCTCGCTATTCAAGTACATCAATTGGTGACTCCTAAGTGTGATATCACTTATCTATCTGATCTCGATAATGATGAATTTAGCCGTAAAGCCCACTCACCACATACTGTGACGATTAGTGATATCCCAAACTTTACGGACATGGGAGGAGTCATTGAGCTAACGCACATCGATAATAAGTTAAAGCCTAAGATCAACTTAGTGAATGCAAGACGCGGTGAATACGTCATCGGCTCAAACCTATTACGAATCGCTATAGTGGAGGGCCAATAATGTTGTCTTTCATTAATAATTTATCGATTAAAAACAAGCTGATATTACCGATTGTCATCTTCATCGTGGTTACTTTTGTGACGATTCAATCAGTTAATTACACTGTCACTTTTGAGCGAGAAAAAGAGAGTCTTATTCAGCGAGTTAAAGTGTTGGCACAAGGGGTTGCCTATAACCTACAAGCCGCGATTCTATTTGAGGATAAATCTTCGGCTCAGGAGATTTTGTCAGCCTTTGTTGCGGATAAAGATATCGTCAGGGTGAAGCTCTATGACATTAACGAACAGCTTTTTGCGAGTTATCAAGTCAGTAATACGTTGGTTCCAAGGCCGAATACCGATGAATTAAATGACATCGCGGATCACCAATTTGCCATCTCCGAGAATTTCATCTTTTTGCTTGTTCCGGTGACGTTGGATGACGCTGTGATCGCTAACTTGAGAGTGACAATATCAAAAGAGACGTTTAATACGATCTTAACGAATATTTTCAAGGTTGCGGCCGTCTACCTGCTATTTCTGGTGATCTTAGGTGGGGGATTGGTCAAATTGGTTCAACGCTTAATTATCGATCCAATGTTTGACCTTAATGAGGCGATGCAAGCCTTTGTTGAACGTCGTTCAGAACAACCAAAATTAGTCGCAACGAACCACGATGAGATAGGGGATCTGGTTCGAGCTTTTAATACCATGCTCGAAAGACTTCAACATCGTGACAACCAAATCAATTTTACGCTAGATAAACTACAAGAAGAAAAGTCGTTTGCGAATGAGGTAATTGAAACTGTTCAGCACTCGTTGTTGGTAGCCGATGAAAAAGGGTTCATCGTTAATGCGAACGCTGCCACTCGTGACATTTTTAAGTGTACCGAAGCGTTTCTTGAAAATTTATTGATCCAAGAGTTGATCGCGACAAAGCAAACTGGGTTCTTACAAGAGGTTATCGACGCTAATATTGAGCTGAATGACGAACTACTCGAAACCACTGATCTCTTTAACTCAAAACGCTGGCTTCGTGTGAGCAGCCGTTCGTTGTCAAAGCACGGTCGTATTCTTTATGCAATCCAAGATGTCACGGGGATAGAAACGGCCATGAGTCGCCAGCGTATAGCCGCGGGTGTTTTTGAGAACAGTAAAGACGGCTTAATCGTACTGAATTCATCCAATGTAATTACCATGGTAAACCCAGCGGTCACCCAACTTCTTGGTTATCACGCTGATCTGCTGGTGGGCAAAACACCATTTGACGTTTTTTCTTGGCAACAGTTTTCATCCCTAATGCCGACAATTCGCAGTTCATTGGAAAATTATGGGCAGTGGCAAGGCGAGGTATGGGAGAAGAGTGCATCTGGCACTTTGGTTCCAATGTTTGTAAAAGTGAATCGAGTTTCGTCAGGCAACGAGAAAGACGAGTTTGATATGGTACTCACACTGTCTGATTTATCTAATGTCAAAGAGATGGAAAGGCTTGAACACTTGGCTCATCACGACGCATTAACGGGTTTGGCCAACAGAGCTCAGCTGTATAAGGTGATGGATGATGTCGTCACGTCTAGCCATTATTCTAATCAGCATTTTGCGGTTATCTATTTGGATCTCGATGGCTTTAAACACGTTAACGATAACTATGGACATGATGCGGGCGACGAAATCCTCAAAGAAGTATCGAGCCGGTTGCTATCTCAAGTTCGTGCAGGAGATTTGGTAGCACGTTTGTCGGGTGATGAATTTGTTCTTATTATTAAACAGACCAATAAAGTCTTGTTAGCTAAGTTAGCGGAGCGACTGTTGGAGCTGATCGGGCAAGAGGTGACCCATAAACAGCGTTCGCTTCATGTTGGAGCGAGCTTGGGCATACACTTAGTTGATGGTTCAGAGCGTGATATAGACGTGATTCTAAAGGTTGCCGATGAGGCGATGTACCAAGCAAAACGCAAAGGAAAAGGTCAATTTGTGTTCTCTCGTGATAGTTAATAGCCGTAGGCGTTTGTGACCTCTACCTAAGTTGTTGTATCATAAGTGATAGGTTGAATATTTTTAATTAAAAGGTCTGCTAAACATGAATGTTTTAGTTACAGGTGGCATGGGTTACATCGGTAGCCATACAAGTATCCAGATGATCAACGCAGGAATGACACCTGTACTTTTTGATAGCTTGTATAACAGTAAACCAAGCGTTCTAGAGCGTATCGAAAAAGTATCTGGTGTTCGCCCTAATTTCATTGAAGGTGACGTTCGTGATAAAGCGCTTTTGACTGAAACCATGAAGCAACACAACATTGAAGCCGTTATTCATTTCGCTGGCCTAAAGGCGGTTGGTGAATCTGTGGCTAAGCCTCTTGAATACTATGACAATAACGTGAACGGCACGTTAGTCCTTGTTGATGCAATGCGTGACGCTGGTGTAAAAACCTTAGTATTCAGCTCTTCAGCAACGGTCTACGGCGATCCTGCGAGTGTGCCTATCACCGAAGATTTTCCAACAAGCGCAACCAATCCTTACGGTCGTAGTAAACTAATGGTTGAAGAGTGCTTAACCGATTTCCAAAAAGCCAATCCAGATTGGAGCATTACGCTGCTGCGTTACTTTAACCCAGTAGGTTCACACCCAAGTGGTGAGCTAGGT